>CAYWSH010000015.1:0-42189 GCA_964460655.1 uncultured Terriglobales bacterium
TTTGGTTTCACCTGATCGATCGCTGGCGCTGACCTGCCGGGGCCGGACGCCCCACGCTTCTGGTCATGGCAGCTTGGGGCGCGACCGTGCTTACCGGATCGCGAGCCCGTGCGGCCGCGCTGGGCCAGTCGGGAAAGCACTGCTGAAATCGAGCTGGAAGCGCGGATCGAGCGCCAGACCGCGCTCACTCACCTTCGCAACGTGCACCTTGTGGTCGCCCTCAGCATGGACCTTGCCCAACGCGTCCTCGTTCAGGAAGTAATCGCTGATCACCAGTCGCTTCTCATCGTCGGCCAAGGCGATGTAATGCGGGCCGGAATTAGCGCCGAGATCCAGTGTTGCTAGCAAGTGCGGCTGCTCCGGATCGGAGATGTCGAACATCGCGATCTTGCCCGCGACATTCATGGAGACGAAGAGCCGTCGCCCGTCGCGCGTGACGCGCATCAGCTGCGGCCAGCCACCGGGACTGATGCCGGCAAAGTTGAACACGGGGCGCGCTGTGCCCGCATCGGTATCGAGCAGGTAGAGTTGGTCGTCGATCATGCCCGCAGTGAAGCCGCGCTTCCTGGCATCGTGCGGGATCAGCTTCACGTCGATCGTGCCGGCGTGGCCGTCGCCCACCGTGATAGTGCGCACGATCTCACGCCGCCGATAGTCCCATACGCGGACGCTGCCGTGAATGTCGAGGCCGCCGGGCACGGCGTGCAGCGTGGTCGTGGGACAGATGAAGTCACTCGTGACCATCAGGTTTGCTTCGGGACGCACCGCAATCCCGTGCGGATCGAAGCCGTCGCTCGGCGGCTGCTCGGGATGTTCCTTCACCAGATGCAACTGGCGATCGAACTCCACCACGCGGCCAGGCGCGTGGCCTTGTGGGCCGCCCATCATGGTCACGAGGAAGCCGCCTTCGGGCAGGGTGTGAAACTCGTCGGTGATCGATGACAGTGGTGCGTCCACCGCGGGCAGCGCGCGCGGCGCCGCCGGATCTGAGACGTCGAAGAAGAAGATCTCCTTCTGGCCTTTCAGGATGCTGAGCAGCCCGCCACAGGCAACGGTCCTGCCGTCTGCGGAGAGGCCGATGTGATGCGGTTCGTTCCCGCTGGCGTCGCCGGCGGGAAACGGCGTGGTCGCCACGACTTTCCCGTACGACGGCGATTGTTCGTCGAAGTTCACCACGGCGAGGAAGTCAGGCGCGCTGCGGGCCTGATCGCCGGCGCAAACGAACAAGTAATGCGGCGCGCGGCCGCGAGACGCGGCTTCCGCCTCCGATTCCTGTGCGCTCGCCGTCATAAAAAAGGCACATGCCAGCGTGAGCAGTGCACCGGTCGCGAGGATCGTGCCGAATCGGGGTTTCATGGGTGTCTCCTTCGCCGGCGATGTTGCGGCCGCAGACGATAGAAGTCCTGCGCTGAAACTGATATTTTCCTTACCAAGTTCTTCGCACACAGGTTGCGCTGTGCCGTCGCGTTATTACGAATTCGGGCCATTCCGGCTGGATGCGGGCGCGCGCCTGCTGTCGCGCGGCGAACAAACCGTACCGCTCCCACCGAAGGTCGCCGAGACGCTGTTGGTCCTGGTGCAGAAGGCAGGCGAGGTCGTCGCAAAGCAAGAGCTGCTCGACCGCGTCTGGCCCGACACCTTCATCGAGGAAGGCAGCCTGGCGCGCACCATCTCGGTGCTGCGCAAGACGCTGGCCGATGCCGCCGACGGGCAGGAATTCATCGCGACCCTCTCCAAGCGCGGCTATCGTTTCACCGCGAAGGTGACGGCGTGCGAAGAAGGCGCGGCCACACCCGCCGGGAAGATCATGCTGGTCGTCTTACCCTTTGACGACTTGAGCGGCGAAAAGGGCGAGGAGTACTTCAATGACGGCCTGACGGAAGAGATGATCACGCAATTGAGCCGCCTGAATCCCGAGCGGCTGGGTGTGATCGCGCGGACCTCTTCCATGCGCTACAAAGGCACGCACAAGGGTATCCGCGAGATCGGAGCGGAACTCGGTGTTGGGTTCGTGCTCGAAGGCAGCGTGCGCCGCGCGGGCGAGCGAGTGCGCATCGCCGCACAGCTCATTCAGGTCTCCGATGAGACCCACGTGTGGGCCGAGAGCTACGAACGGGACCTCGGCGACATTCTGAAGCTGCAAAGCGAAGTGGCGCGCGCCATCGCGCGGCAGATCCAGGTGAAGCTCACGCCGCGTGAAGAACGCCGCCTGGCCGCGGCGCAGAGCGTTGCTCCGGAAGCCTACGAGGCATATCTGAAGGGCCGTCACCTGTGGAACAAGCGTACGGAGGACGGCATGCGCAGGAGCATCGCGCTCTATGAGGAGGCGCTGCGAAGCTGTCCTGATTATGCCGCCGCTTACTCGGGCATCGCGGATTCGTACGTCATGCTCGCGTGCCGCGGCATCGCGCCGGCGAAAGAGACATTCCTCAAGGCCAAAGTCGCTGCGCGCCGTGCCATTGCAATCGATGACGAGCTCGGCGAGGCGCACGGTTCGCTGGCGCATGTGCGGCTGCACGACTGGGACTGGGAAGGGCTGGAGAGAGACTTTGAACGCGCCATCGCGCTGAATCCGGCGAATGCCATCGTTTACTACTGGTACGCTGAATTCCTGATGACGCGCGACCGCCCGGCGGATGCGATCGCGATGGCGGAGCGTGCGCATCGGCTGGATCCGCTCTCACCGGTGATCGGCGCGTCGCTCTCGATGATCTATTACTTGGCGCGACAGTTCGAGCGATCGGAAGATATCGCCGAGAAAACGCGCGACCTGAATCCGGACCACTTTCTGCCACGGCTCCGGCTTGGCCTGGTTAGGATCCAGCAGCGTCGCTTTGATCTGGCGATACCTGAGGTTGAATTGGCCGTACGGCTTTCCGGTGGAAGTACCGAGGCGCAGTCGGAGCTCGCTGCCGCGTACTTCGCCGCTGGTCGCACGCGGGATGCCTTCGCGCTCCTTAACGAGCTCGAGAAGCCCGGCGGGCGATATGTGCTGCCCTACAACATCGCCAAGGTCTATGCGCTCGCCAACGACCGCGATCAAGCATTCGCGTGGCTGGAAAAATCGTATGAGCAGGGGATCGCCGACCTGATCGAGTTGAACTCAGAGCCGATGTTCGACAATATCCGTTCCGATCCGCGCTTCACTGACCTAATGCGCCGCGTCGGTTGGAGTGTCTGACGAAGCCTACTGCCGGCTGATGTCCGTGAGGACTTTGGTCAGCTCCGCCGCATCGCTGATCGGCGGGCGACAGGTGAAGTTCGAGCAGATGAGCGCGACCGCGCCGTCTCCGCGCGGCACATTCACGACCGTTGTCGCGAGCGCCGGTGGAAGGTTCTGCGCGACGACCTCGTTCGGGGTGAACCGCAACACACTCTTGCCGATCAGGTAAGGAGCGAGCGCGGCCTGATGCAGTGCATCGGCTGCTTCTCCTTCGCCGATGATGACGACCTGGGCCGCCGCCGTGGTGAAAATGCGCGTCGCGATCCCGTACGTTGCAGCGAAGATGCCGAACTGTTCGCCGAACGCCGCGAACAGACGCAGCGCGCGTTCAGCTGCGTCGCGATAGCGCGCATCTTCCGTCAGGTGGAAGAGCCGCAGCAACGCGATCGCTGCCGCGGGATTCCCGGCGGGCGTTGGCGAATCCTGAAACGGCTTGCGTCGCGCGGTCAGGGCTCCCAACACGTTGTCCGCGGCCGCAAACGACGGCAGCGGGGTGTCGAAGAAGCCGCCGTGCTCCTGATCATAGAAGCGTGCCAGCAGCGCGTCGGCGATCTGGCGCGCGAAGCGGAAGTAACTCAGGTCGCTGGTCCCTTCGTAGGCGTCTAGACAGGCTGATGCGAGGAACGCGTAGTCGTCCAACAGGCCGCGGGGTGCGCCTTTCGCGGCGTTTGCATCGCCGTACTGGATAACGTGCTGTAGCTCGCCGCTTTCCGCATCCCAGCCTGCGGCGAGCACGCGATCGAGGGAACGCAACCCGAACCGGCGCACGCCGGGCAGCCCTAACACGCTCGCTGCCAGGTACGCCGAGATGCACAACGCATTCCAACTGACGTAGATCGTCTTGTCGATGAATGGCGTCGGCCGCGTGGCCCGCGCTGCCAGCATGTTCCGTTTCGCCGCGTCCAGCAGCTCGCGCACGCGGTCGGGGTCGAGCCCGGTGCGCGCCGCGATCTCGGGAGAACCGGCGCTGACCCACAACACATTGCGCGCCGGATCGTGATGCATCTCGCCGACGTCGCCGATGTCGTAGTGCAGAGCAGCGACCCTGAGCTCATCTTCGCTCAGGACTGCAGCCGCTTCCGCCAACGACCAGGTGAAGTAGTCGCCATCGTCTTCCAGCGAGATGTCAGCGTCCTGCGAGGCGTAGAAGCCGCCGTGCTCGCGGTCGCTGAGCACGGCGTCCATCCAGCGGATGATGTCGCCCGCAATGTGGGCGAAGAACGGGTCGCCTGTGGCCTGGTAGGCGTGTACGTAATTCTTCAGCAGCTCCGAGTTGTCATACGCCATCTTCTCGAAGTGCGGCACGATCCACTTTTCGTCCACTGAATAGCGATGGAAGCCACCCCCGAGCTGGTCGTAGACCCCGCCCTTGGCCATTCGTCCGAGCGTGAGCGTGAGCAGGGCGCGGAGGTCGTCGTCGGCGGTGCGCGCATACTGATCGATGACCAGGTCGAGCGCACCGGGATGCGGGAACTTCGGAGCGTCGCCGAAACCACCGTACCGCCGATCGAACATCGTCTTGGCGGCATCGACGATGCGCGCCGGCAGCTGCGGTTTGATCTCGCCGCCGCGGTTCCCGAAGTCTTCCGACTGCGAGATCGCCGCCATCACAGCGCCGGCCGATTCCAGCACCTCGGTCCGCTTCTCGCGATACGCCTGCGCGATCGCCAACAGCACGCGCTTGAGTCCGGGGCGGCCGAACTTGTCGTCAGGGGGGAAGTAGGTGCCGCCGAAGAACGGACGTCCGTCCGAAGTTAGAAAGACCGTCAGGGGCCAGCCGCCTTGTCCGCTCATGGCCTGGACGGCCGCCTGATAGCGCGCATCCACGTCGGGACGCTCGTCGCGGTCTACCTTCACCGCAACAAAATGCTCATTCACGACGGCCGCGATGTCGCTCGACTCGTAGGACTCGCGGTCCATCACGTGGCACCAATGGCACCAGACGGCGCCGATATCGAGCAGGATAGGCTTGTCGTCCTTTTTGGCTGAATCAAAAGCCTCGGCGCCCCATTGGCGCCAGCGGATGGGCTGATGGGCCGCCGAGCGCAGGTAAGAAGAAGATGCGCTCCCCAGGGCGTTGCCGGTCGGTGTGACCATCCAAACGAGTCTAAACCAGGGGCAACATTCCGGCTTCTGGACGCTAATTCTTTGTCCATGCAAATACGGGCAGGCTATCCCGCGATTTTGTGGACAGATTGCCTGTCGCGATATCGACGTGGATGACGTCGAGTTTTGGCCCATCGCCTTTGATCGCATTAACAAGGATTGCCTTACTGTCGGGTGACCAAGCGAGCCCCCATCCTAATGATCTGTGACGGAGCGGCCTGGATCCTACGGTGAGCACAGCCCGACCCCCGGACCCATCGGGTCGCACAATGATGCAACTCCCCGCGTGATAGTAGGCGACCCACTCTCCGTTCGGAGCCCACGACGGCTCATATCCTGCACCGATTCGCTGAATGACGCCCGTAGCCAAGCCGACTATGACGATCTCAGGCGCGCCGCGTACCTGGACCTCAATGGCAAGCTGCTGGCCATTCGGCGACCAACTCAATCCACCTTTGCCGCCAGCGGACCAGCTTAAGCTTGTGTCCTGTTGCCACTCGATGAAGCGCTCGCGCGCGACCTCGAGAAGATAAAGGGCCGACCTTCCACCTTTTTCAGCGACGAAAGCTAGCGTACCGTCGTCGCTGGAAAAGGCCAGGGTACCAACGTCGTCGAAATCACCAAACGTTTTCCAACGCTCCCGTTGCCACGAATAAATCCCCACTGAGAACGAGACGCCACGTGCCGCCCCTGGGGTTTGTTTGGTTGCGAATGCCCACGCGATTAGCGAACCGTCATGGGCCATGCTTGGAGGACTAAACACGCCATGATTGGCAGGCAGCTCTTGGGGTGGGTGCACGACCCTCGTCGCGGAGGGCTTCGCAATCAAAAGACGATCATATGAGCCAAACAATAGGCTGGAGTCGGGTTGTGTGAAACCTCGATCTTCGACCGCCTTCAACCAAAGGGCAGGCCAGGAACAGAACAATATGATGATTAGTTCCCGCATTTCCTTAGCACCATTCGCCTGGGTGATTGTTAGTCACCATCGGAACGAGTCTAAATCAGGGGCAACATTCCGGCTCTTGGCACGTCTTTGCTACTGGGTGGCGCGGGCTTTCGTGCGACAATTTGGGGAACAAATCCCCGCACGGCGGCGTTTAACCCATGGACAACATGCGGATGATGCTCGACATCGTGGGCCAGACCCTGCGCACCCTCTGGGCGCACAAGCTGCGGTCTTTTCTCACGATGTTCGGCATTGCCTGGGGCGTAGGTTCGCTGTTGCTGCTGGTCGGCGTAGGCGAGGGCTTCCGCACCGGCAACCGCAAGCAATTAGCGCAACTCGGCGAAGATGTGATGTTCATCTTCGGGGGTCGCGCGCCCGCCGTCGCCGGTCACGGCGGCAAGCGTTGGTATAACCTCACCTACGACGATTATCTTGCCGTGCAACAGGTGCCGACGGTCCGCAACGCCACGCCGCTGATCAGTCGCGGCGACGTCCGTGCCATCAGCGATTACGGCAACAGCGGCGTCAGCCTCAACGGCATCCTGCCGAACTATAACCAGATCCGCAACGTCATCGTGGATGACGGCCGGTGGCTCAATGACGCCGACAACGTCGAGCGCCGCAACGTTATCGTCATCGGCGTTGACCTGCGCAAGAACCTGTTTCCCGGCATCCCGGCGCTGAACAGTTACGTGCTGTTGAACGGCGTCCGCTTCCAGGTGGTTGGCCTGCTGCAGGAGAACTCGCGCGACACGCGTAATTCGCAGGATACGCGCGCCTTCATCCCTTACGAGACTATGAAAGCGTTCTTCCCGCTCAAGGGAGTGCCGTCGCCGGATGTGTTGTCGCTCATCAACTACCAGCCGCGCAGCCGCGAACTGCACGAACAGGCAAAGCTCGATGTCCACAAGGTCATCGCGCGCCGTCACGGCTTCGATTGGGACAGCAAGGACGCCTTCGACGAGTGGGACACCATCCGGAACGAAGAGATGGTGGGCAAGATCTTCGACGCGATGAATATGTTCCTCGGCGGCGTGGGCATGGTGACGCTCGCGCTCGGCGCCATCGGGATCATCAACATCATGCTGGTCTCGGTGACGGAGCGCACGCGCGAGATCGGCTTGCGCAAAGCGCTCGGCGCCACCAATCGCTCGGTCCTCTTCCAGTTCTTCCTGGAAGGCGCGTTCCTCACCATCCTGAGCGGCGGCCTGGGGATGGGCGTAGCGGCGACCATCATGAACCTGTTGCACAAGCTGCCGTCGCCACCGGGGTTCGATCCGCCTACCCTGGTCCCGATGTCGGCGTTCCTGGCCATCGGTTCGCTCACCATCGCGGGCGTGATCGCCGGCCTGTATCCCGCGCGCAAGGCCGCGATGCTGCAGCCGGTGGAGGCGCTGCGCCGAGAGTAACCCATGCTGCGAGACTTGATCGTCGAAGCCTATAGCGCCATGAAGCACAACCGGCGGCGCACCTCGCTCACCATGCTCGGCATGGCGTGGGGCATCGCCACGGTCGTCCTGCTCATGGCGTATGGCGACGGCTTCAACAATGCCATCCACGGCATCTTTGAGACGTGGGGCGTGAAGGTGATCGGCATCTTTCCCGGCCGCACCTCGATGCAGGCCGGTGGCATGAAGGCGGGTACGCGCATCCGCTTCACCGCAGAGGACATCGACCGCATCGTCGCTACCGTGCCCATGGTGCGGCACATCACGCCGATGTTCGGCAAGGGCGTGAAGCTGCAATACGGCGAGCGCACGCTCGATACGTTCGCGCAGGGCGGCACCGCCGTCATCCAGAACATCCGCAACGTTTCGCTGCAAGAAGGCCGCTTCTTCAATGGTGAGGAAGACGCGCAGAAGGCGCGCGTCGCCATCATCGGGCCGGATGCGAAGAGCGCGCTTTTCTCCGGCCAGCCCGCCGTCGGGGAAGACCTGCGCGTTGACGGCCTGACGTTCAAGATCATCGGGATCTATGAAGCGAAGCCGCAAGAGGGCGATGACAGCGTCAACAAGATGATCTTCATTCCCGCGGGCTCGATGAGCTACCTGCGCGACACGTATTACGTAGACGGCATCTGGTTCGACTACGAAGGCATGCAGTACGAGAAGATCGAGCAGAGCGTGCGCGACGTCCTTTCCACCACGCACTTCTTCCGCCCCGACGACCGCCGCGCCATCTTCGTGTTCAACGGGATGAAGCGGCTCACGCAGTTCGAGATCATCAGCATGGGCCTGAAGATCCTGCTCGGCTTCATCGGCACGATCACGCTCGGCATCGGTGGCGTCGGCCTGATGAACATCATGCTGGTCGCCGTTTCGCAGCGGACGCGCGAGATCGGCACGGAGAAAGCGCTGGGCGCACGGCGCCGCCACATCCTGCTGCAATTCCTCGCCGAAGCGATGACCATCACATTCGTAGGCGGCGTGCTCGGCATCCTGCTGTCGTATTTGATCTCGTTCGGCGTGGGCCGCATTCCGCTCTACAGCGCTCTTGCCAAGCACGGAGAGGTCGGCGACATCACGCTGGCCATCGACGGCCGCACGCTACTGGTCGCCACGGCTATCCTCGGCGTCGTCGGCCTGATCAGCGGCATGGTGCCGGCCATCCGCGCCGCCAACCTCGACCCTATCGAGAGCTTGCGGTACGAATAGCCGCCCTCACACCTGAATAATTGGAGCCCGCTCGCCCTCGAGCGGGCCCGGCCGAGGGCGGCCGGACTCCATGATGAGGAGATCACGGCCGTCGTCGCGGGAACACCGCATCCCGTCGCTAGCCCCGTTCCGCCCGCCTTTCCCCGGAACCTTTCGCCTGCTTTCGGCGTATCCATAACCGTCATGCGGATGCTCGTCGACATCCTCGGCCAGATCGCGCGCACTCTCTGGGCGCACAAGCTGCGCTCCTTCCTGACGATGTTCGGCATCGCGTGGGGCGTGGGGTCTTTGCTGCTGCTGGTCGGCTTGGGCGAAGGTTTCCGCACCGGGAACCAGAAGCAGATCGCGACCATGGGCAAGGACATCATGTTCATGTTCCCCGGCCAGGTCCCGGCGGTCGCGGGCCAGCACCAGGGCATGAAGCCCTACTTCCTGACGTATGACGACTACCTCGCCGTGAAGCAGGAAGCCACGCTCGTGCGCGAGGTCTCGCCCGTTCTCATGCGCGGCGACGTACGTTCGGTCTCGGAATTCGCCAGCTCGAACGGCCAGGTTGTCGGCATCACGCCCAACTTCAACCAGATCCGTTACCTGCCGCTCGATTCCGGCCGCTGGCTCAACGACGCCGATAACGAACAGAAGCGCTATGTCGCCGTCATTGGCTACGAGATGCGCAAGAACCTGTTTCCCGGACGGCCCGTGCTCGGCAGCCGGATCCTGCTGAACGGCACGGCGTTCGAAGTCGTCGGCATGGTTCAGACTGTGGGTCAGGGCGACAACAACAGCACGAACCAGCGCGTCTTCGTGCCCATCAACATCATGCGCGAGCTCTTCCCGTTGAAGGGCGAGGAGCGCGACGCCATCTCGTTCCTGAACTACAACCCGCGCACGCGCGCCGAGCACGATGCCGCGCGCGAGCAGGTGCGGCAGATCATTGCGCGCCGCCACGGCTTCGACTGGCGCAACGACGACGCCTTTGAAGACTGGGACACGATCAAGAGCGAGCAGATGGTCGGCAAGATCTTCACCGCGATGGACCTGTTCCTCGGTGGCGTCGGCCTGGTGACGCTGGCGCTCGGCGCCATCGGCGTGGTCAACATCATGCTGGTCTCGGTGAGCGAGCGCACGAAGGAGATCGGCTTGCTCAAAGCGCTCGGCGCAACCCATCGCAGCGTTCTTCTCCAGTTCTTCCTTGAAGGTCTCTTCTTGACCGTGGTGAGCGGCGGCATCGGGATGGCATTGAGCGCGGGCATGATGTCGTGGCTGCACACGTTGCCGTCGCCTCCGGGATTCGATCCGCCCACGCTGGTGCCAACGTCCGCTTTCATCGCCATCGCGACCCTAACGCTTGCCGGCGTTGCCGCGGGGCTCTATCCCGCGCGCCGCGCGGCCATGCTGCAGCCCGTGGAAGCGCTGCGTAAGGAGTAGCTGCGATGAGCCGCGATCTTCTCCAACAAGCCTACGCCGCGTTGCAGCACGACCGGCGCCGGACCGCCCTGACCATTCTCGGGATGGCGTGGGGGATCGCCACGGTCGTGCTGCTGCTGGCTTACGGCGACGGCTTCGGCCGCGCCATCGGGAACATCTTTGCGAACTTCGGCACGACGGTGATCGGCGTCATGCCCGGCCGCACGTCACTCCAGGCGGGCGGACAGAAGGCCGGCACGCAGATCAAGTTCACGCTCGACGACGTGGAGAAGATCCAGGCCGCGGTGCCACTGGTCCGCAGCATCTCGCCCGAAGCCGGCAAGCAGACGCAGGTGCAGCACGACACGCGCTCGTTCAACATGCCGGTCTCGGGCTTCTACGCCAACATCACGCGCATCCGCCGGCTCGACGTCGATAGCGGCCGCTTCTTCAACGAAGAAGACGTACTACGCCGCGCGCGCGTCGCGGTCCTCGGCTCCACGGCGAAAGAGAAACTGTTCTCCGGACAGTACGCCGTGGGCGAGACCATCCGCGTCGGCGGCCTCAGCTTTGAGGTGGTCGGCGTTCTGCAGGCGAAGATGGAAGAGCAGGGCAACGACTCGAACGACAACAAGCAGGTCTACATACCGTTCACCACCATGGGCGACCTGCGCGACATCTACAACATCGACGCCGTGTGGATGAACTACGAGGGCGACCATAACAAAGTCGCCAAAGGCGTGCGCCAAACGCTGGCGTCGGTGCACAATTTCAAGCCCGATGACCGCCGCGCCGTCATGCTCTTCGACCTGATGAACCAGGTCTACCAGTTCGAGATCATCACCACCGGGCTGAAAGTGCTGCTGACGTTCATCGGCAGCCTGACGCTCGGCATCGGTGGCGTCGGCCTGATGAACATCATGCTGGTGGCGGTGACGCACCGCACGCGCGAGATCGGCGTAGAAAAGGCCTTGGGTGCGCGCCGCCGTCACATCCTGTTCCAGTTCCTCGCGGAAGCGCTGGCCATCACCGCCGTCGGCGGCGTGCTGGGCATCGTGATCGCGTACCTGGTGTCGTGGTCGGCGGGCACGCTGACGCTCTACAGCGCCATCGCGAAGAACGCTGAGGCGGGAGACATCCGGCTCATCATCAACCCGACGAGCCTCGTCGTCTCGACCATCATTTTGGGATTCGTAGGGCTGATCAGCGGCATGCTGCCGGCGATCAAAGCGGCGAACCTGAATCCTATCGAAGCGCTGCGCTACGAGTAAAAAACCTCGCCGCAGATCGACGCAGATGAACGCAGATCAGAAAGAAATCTGCGCTTATCTGCGTAAATCTGCGGCAGGGTCTTGCCTTTAGATGAAGCCCAAGTTGCGCGTTGGGAAGTTTCTTAGATTCGGGAAGACGATGTCCAGGTCCGGATCCGACACGCCGAACCATGCCGCCAGCGTCGCACCGTATTGATCGACCGAGCGCGTCGGTATCCAGCGGCCGTTGGAGCTGGCATCATTCGGTCCGCCAAGCGCGATGGTTGGGAAGTCACCGTACATGGCGTTGCCGTGCACGGCGCCGCCCATGATCATGTGGTGGCTGCCCCAGCCATGGTCGCTGCCGCCGTTCGAGCCCGGCTGCAGGGTGCGGCCAAAGTCGGAGAGCGTAAAGGTCGTTACCTGCTGGTTGACGCCGAGCTCGACGGTGGCGTTGTAGAAGGCGTTCATCGCCGGGCTAAGCTGGCTGAACAGGTTCTGTTGCTGCGGCAACTGCGCACTGTGCGTGTCAAAGCCGCCGATCGAGGCGAAGAAGACTTGGCGATGCATACCCCTGTCCACCGAGTTGCGCGCCTGGATAATGCGCGCGATCTGCAGCAGTTGGTTGCCGATCGAGGTATTCGGGAAAAGCGAGGCGGACGCTAATGCGGGCTGGCCCTGGAGTGCGGTATTCAGTGAGTTGGCCTGCGCCAAGGAGGCACGCGTGATCGAGTCGGCGGCATTCAGGAGCGCCGGTCCACCATTGGCATTGAGATTCAGAATGCCGTTGATCGCTGCCATGCGTGCCGTTGTTGCCGCATCCGTGCCGCCGAAGCCGGCCAGCGTGGTGACATTCCCCGAGCTAGGCGTGACGCTCGCAGGCGCGGACTGCACGCCGTTGCAGAAGATCGCCGTGCCGGCCACCGACAGCACCATGGGGAAGGTCGACGGGCTGTTCAGGCTGTTGACGCGGTCCGCAATGCGGCCCGCCCAACCGGAACTGGCTGCGCTGGGCAGTGACGTCTGCCACTCGGCCTGCTGATCGGAGTGCGAGAACAGATTCGAGGGCGTCGCGATGCTACGTGCCTGGTATTGCGCGCGCGTGATCGGGAATACCAACGGTCCTGTGTTCGCGAGAACCGCCACTCGGCCCTGATTCATCAGTGACTGCATCTCCGGCAGACTCGGATGCAACCCGTAGTTGCCACTCAGGACGGGCAACAGCGCGGCTTGCGCGATGGGCAGCGCAGTCTGGCCGCCGCGCGCATTGGAGTAATTCGTGTACGTCGGGCTGTCGAGCGGGACGATGAGGTTGTTGCCGTCGTTGCCGCCGAACAGGAAGATGCAGACGAGCGCGCGATAGTCGGTCACGCCCTGCGCGAAGGCGTTGATCAGGCCGAGCTTGCTGAAGCCCGCGGCCGCGGCCACGCTCATCACCGAGCAGCATTTGATGAAATTACGTCTCGTTGCCATCTTCCCACCTCAGCGGCTAAAGCCGCTCGTTCTTTGGCCTGCTTTCGGCACGGCTAAAGCCGTGCCCTGGCACAATCAATCCGACGATTCCGCAGTTCGGCAATTCCGCAATGTCCTCAATGTTGCACCTGGTACTGCGACGAAGCGAAGATCAAGTACGCGGCCGTGCGGGCGCGTGCGTTCACACTCGCGGCTGCCACCGCATTCACCGCATTCAGCAGCTGCGTGCGCATCGCCGCCGGCATCGTGTTGTGCATGAACGTGTAGTTCATCGCATCCAACATCGTGTCGGGCTGACCCGCCAGACCGGCATAGGAAGAAACGTCAACGGTCACGCCGGTATAAGGCGTCGTGGTTGCCGTGTTGCTACCCGGCGCCGCGACCGTATTGATCCAGTTCACACGCGCGGTGGCACTTGCCGTGGTCTGGATATTGAACTCCGGCCCGAGCAGGTTCGTGTTTTCGATCATCCAGTCGGGCGGGTAGTAATTGAACACCGTTGGCGAATACAGCAGCCGCTGTCCGGCAAAGCCGGTGGCGCCCGTGACCGTGTTCCCGGAAAGCGACGTCGTATCGGTCACGGTGGCGTTCAGGTTGCGTAGCACATTGGTGATGAACAGCACCGGTTCGCGCAGGTGGCCGTCATTCGCGCACGCCGCACCGCAAGCCACCGGGTCGTCGCCGCGGCGCGCTTCCGCATCGAGCAGGATGGCGCGCACCACGGCGCGCATATTGCCGCGGTTCCCGCTGCCATCGTTGTTGAAGACGGCCACGACCCGCGACATGTATCCCGGGCTTGGATTGCTCGTCACCATGTGCTCGATGAGGTTGTGCACCACGAACGGCCCGAGCGACGGATCGGTAAAGATGGCCTGCAGGGCGCCATCCAGGTCCTGCACGGCGGTCTGGCCGGCGGGTAGTGCTACGCCGCGCAGCAACGTCTTGGCACTCATATCGTGTAGCGCGTCCACGGGGACCATGGGCAAGGCGTAATTCGCTCCACGCTGCGCCGCGCCGGTTGCCGACTGGTACTCCCAGCCAGTGAATGCCAGCGCCAGGTTTTGCACATCCGTCTCGGTGTAGGTTGGCGCCGGCTGGCTGGTCACCGGATCGAGGATCACGGAATAATCCGCGTTCCGCTGCACCAACCCAACGGTGAACAGTTGCAGGATCTCGCGCGCGTAGTTCTCGTTGGCGTGCTGGCCCGCGGCGGGCTTGTCATTGTTCACCATGTCGAGGTAATCGCCCATGGCGGCATTCAGCGTGATGTCACGCATGATCTGGTAGTAGCTGCCGCGGCCGTTCACTGGCGTCGCGAACACGTCGTTCTGCATGGTGCGCAGGTAGGGCACCCAGGGAGAATCGGTGTTGCCCAGCGCCACGGAAGAGATGACCCATATCTGCTCCAGGGCAAACGCCACGCGCTGGCGGAGCTGGTCCTGGCCATTCAGCGCATTCAACATCCATTGGTACTGCACGAGCGTGACGCTGCCGTTCGCGCCGGTGGCATTGGCGAAGGTCGATTGTGTCGCGTTGAACTGCTCGGTCAGGAACGGATCGAACCCGACCTGCTGCACGTGCGCCACCAGCGCGGGCGTAGCGCCGAACGTTGATTGCTCCAGAAAACGTGCGGCGGCGGCGGCCGAAACGACGCCGACAGATAACGCTGTCGCGGCCGACGTTGTGCCGCCCGGATTCGGGTTCGTCACCGCCACGTTCACGGTGGCGCCCGCCGTAGCGGTCACGGTAGCGCGCAACGCGGTGCTCGAAAGGAACGTGGTCGTGACGTTGGTACCATTCACCGCGAGCTGCGAGGCAGCAAGGAAACCGCTCCCGGTCACGATGATGGTGTTGGTGCCGACGTCGAGCGTGCCCGGAAAGACCTGCGTCACCACCGGCAGCGGGTTCAGAATCGTGGCCGCTGCGGAACTCGAGCGCGTCGCATCGGCAGCGGCGGTGGCCGTCACGGTCACGGTGTTGTTCGCCGGGATCGTCGTCGGAGGTGTGTACACGCCGGCCGTGCTGATCGTCCCGACGGTCGCGCTGCCTCCGGCCGTACCGTTCACCGACCACGTGACCGTAGTGTTCGTCGTGCCGGTGACGGTCGCGGTGAACGGCTGCGTCGTGCCCAGGCGCACGTTCGCAGTCGAAGGTGTGACGGAAACGGAAACCTGAGGTTGCGAGGGCAGGGTGTTGGTCGTACTCGAACCGCCGCCGCACCCGATCGTCCACATCAGGGCAGCTAGGGCAAGAAGCCTGATCGCGTCGCGCATAGGCGTCTCCGGGCTTGAACTGCTATGGGCCGTTGTACGGGCCACAAGGCCCGTACGGGGGAAGGAGGCCGAATCTTAACACCACTTTTCGGCGGTAACTTCCTTTTTTCCATAGGAGCCCAAACTGTGGTCTACGAACCCCGGTTTCTGGCCCTAGTTGTGCGCTGAGGTAACGCACGAAAGTCCATGGGGTGTGCGCTTTAGGACCGCAGGAGCCGGCTGGCGACATCTATGTAGCGGTCAACTGCGGCAAGCAGTTGCGACTTCTCGACGTGCTCTTGATCGGTATGGGCGACGTGGATCGAACCCGGCCCGAGCAGCAGCGGCTCGCCCCACGCCGTCAACGACGGAATATCAGTGCCGAAGGACACGATGGTCGAGGGGAGGTCAGGGAAAGTCCGCAGGCGCAGGACCGGGGAGTGGGAGCGCACTTCGGCGCGCGCCTCGGGCGCGATGGCAGACAGGATCTGCTCCTTCAGCTCGTTTCCATCCGTCACGAGACGATAGAGCAATGCTGCTTGTGCCTGGTCGGCAACAACGTTCGGTGCGCGCCCGCCCTGGATCGTCCCGATGTTCAGCGTGCAGGGGCCGATCTCGGGATCGCTCGGCAACTCCATCGTCAGCAGTCGGCCGAGCGCGCGCACCAGGCGGTCGATGGCCGAGTCGCCCAGCTCAGGATAAGCAGAATGCGCCATCCGTCCTTCCGTGATCACTTCAAGGCGCAGTGATCCTTTGCCGGCCTTAGCAAGCACGTTTTCGGTGGGTTCGCCGTTGATGTTGAAGCGCGGCTGCGGTGAAAGTTGGTTGGCGACGCGCGCGCCCACGCTGTCGCGCTCTTCGCCGACGAGGAAGAGCAGTGCGACCGAAGCGCCGTCATCGCGCAATCGCGACGCGGCGGCGGTCTGGGCCGCGATGATCCCTTTCGCATCGCAGGCGCCGCGCCCGTAGATGCGCTCTGTGTCCTCGCTCGACGCGAAGTACGGCGGCACCGTGTCAAGATGCGTCGAGAAGACGATGTCTGGTTTGTCGTTGCCGCGTGGCGTGGCATAGACGTTGACGCGCTCGCCTTCGACCGGCATGGCCGCCGTCCGCCAGCCGAGCTCAGTCAAACGGCGCAGCAGGAATGTGGCGACCTCCTGCTCGCGGCCCGTGGTGGAATCGATGTCCACCAGCTCGCGCGTGAAGCGGACCAGGTCCATCGCCGGAGCATAGCAGGTTGATAGACTCACTCTATGGCCGAGGGCGCCATTCGTTCACTCTTTCTTGATGGTCCCAGCGGCCGTCTCGAAGCGCTGCTGAACAGCGGCAGGACGGACGCCACACACGCGGCCGTCGTCTGCCATCCGCATCCGAAGTTTGGCGGCACCATGCACAACAAGGTCGTTTTCCACGCCATGAAGGCGCTGAACTCCCTCGGTTGGCCGGTGCTGCGCTTCAACTTCCGCGGCACCGGCAGGAGCGAAGGTGAACACGATCACGGACACGGCGAGATCGACGATGTTCGCGCCGCGCTCACCTGGCTCAAACAAGAATCCAAGCTGCCCCTGCTTTTTGCCGGTTTCTCGTTCGGCGCCGCTGTGGGTCTGCGCGCGGCGTGTGACGACGCCGATGTTCGCGCGCTCATCGCCCTCGGCGCGCCGATTCGCGCCGATGACCGGCAATACGGCTACGACTTCCTGGCGCACTGCGTGAAGCCGAAACTGTTTGTCAGCGGCGACCACGACCAGTACGCGCCCGCGGACGCATTGCGGGCGATGGTCGCATCGCTAGCGGAGCCGAAACAGCTCGTGCTGGTCGAGCACGCGGACCACTTCTTTGCCGGCAGACTCGAAGACATGAAAGCCGCAATCGCCGGCTTTTGCCGTTCTCTATAATCGAGAGATGGCCGAGGTCATCCAGCCGAGCCTGAGCGAGCGCGAGCAGAAGGCCCATGAAGTGCGCGACACCGCGCGCACGATCTTTCAACATGCGCTGGCGGAGGCGACGGTGGCGCGCGCATTTGAGCGCCACGTCAGCCTCGAGCACGGCACCTTGCGCGTCGTGGACGACCTCTACGACCTCAACTCCTTTGCGAACATCATGGTGGTGAGCTTCGGCAAGGCGGCGCATGCCATGGCCGGTGCTCTCGCCGAGATCGCGGGCACGCGCCTGAGCGGCATTGTCGTGACGCCCGTGGATCCCGGGCACCAGCTGCCCGGTATGCGTTACTACCGCGGAGGGCATCCCGTGCCGAACGCGGAGTCGCTGCTTGGGGCGCGCGCCATCCTGCGCTCGCTGCAGAACCAGACGCAGCACTCGCTCGTCCTCTTCCTGCTGAGCGGTGGCGGTTCGTCGCTGGTCGAGAAGCCGATCAGCCGGAGCATCACGCTGGCCGACATGGCGGCGACGTACGAAGCGCTGGTGCTCAGCGGGGCGCCTATTGCCGAGATCAACACGCTGCGTAAGCATCTTTCGGCAGTGAAAGGCGGACGGATGGCGGTGGTCGCGTCGCCCGCGCAGCAGGTCTCGATCATGGTCTCCGACGTCCCGGAGAATGCGCTTGATGCGCTGGCCTCTGGACCCACGATGCCAGACTCAACGACGACCGAGGAGTGTTACGAGATCGCGCAGCGCTATCACTTGCTGCGTGCGCTGCCGCCCTCGGTGCGTTCACTGCTCGAGCGTCGCGAACTGGACGAGACCCCGAAGTCGACTGACGGAGCCTTCGTACGCTCGCGCTGGTGGCCCATCCTGTCGACTGCCAGTGCGCAGAAAGCCGCTGCAGCCAAGGCTGCGATGTGCGGGTTCGCCGTGGAAGTCGATAATTCGGTCGACGACATGGACTACGCTGTCGCCGCCGACCATCTGCTCGAGCGTCTGCGGCAGCTGCGCAAGGGTGTTTCGCGCGCTTGCCTGATCTCCGGCGGCGAGGTCACCGTGAAAGTGACGCATGCCGGGACAGGTGGGCGCAACCAGCAGTTCGCACTCTACTGCGCGACCAAGATCAGGGACGAGGACATCGCTGTGCTTAGCGCGGGGACCGACGGTGTCGACGGCAATAGCAACGCTGCCGGGGCGGTCGCGGACGGGACTACTCTGGAGCGTGCTCGTGTATACGGCCTTGATGCACAGCGCGCGCTGCGCGGATTCGATGGATTTCCGCTGTTCGACCGCCTTGGCGATACCATCGTGACGGGCCCCACGGGAAATAACTTGCGCGATCTGCGCGTGTTCCTCGCCTACTGACGATGACCAATCCACCGCTCGCGAAGATCGCCTTCCTGCTGCTCGCCGCTGCTTGTCTCACCCCGTGGGTATCGCCGCCGATCGCGCTGGCCCTGGGACTGGCCTTCGGTCTAACGCTGCCGCATCCTTGGCGGCCGCAGGCAAAGCGCCTGACGAAGACGCTCCTGCAAGCGTCGGTCGTATTGCTCGGCTTCGGCATGAACCTGGAGCAAGTACTGCGCGCCGGCCGCAACGGTTTCGTTTACACGGCGATCGGGATCGCGTTCGCGCTCGCTCTCGGTATGCTGCTGGGTGCGGCGCTGAAAGTCGAGCGCACCGCCGCCTTTCTCATCTCCACCGGGACTGCCATTTGCGGCGGCAGCGCCATCGCCGCCGTCGCGCCCATCATCGGCGCGAATGACGAAGAAATGTCCGTATCGCTAGGCACGGTGTTCGTGCTCAATTCCGTTGCGCTGCTCACGTTCCCCGCGGTCGGCACTTCGCTTCATTTGAGCGAGACACAGTTCGGGCTGTGGGCGGCGCTGGCGATCCACGACACCAGTTCCGTCGTGGGCGCGGCGGCGAAATACGGCACGCTCGCCCTCGCCATCGCGACGACCGTGAAGCTCGCGCGTGCCCTATGGATCGTGCCGCTCGCGCTGGGTACCGCGGCCGCACGCGGCAAGAAAGCGCGCATCCAGTGGCCGTGGTTCATCGCGCTGTTCGCGCTGGCGGCCGTCGTGAACACTTATCTGCCGGTCGGCGCTGCCATCTATCCAGCGCTGGCCCGCGCGGGACGGATCGGGCTCACGCTCACGTTGTTCCTCATCGGCAGTGGTATATCGCGCGCCACTCTCAAGCAGGTGGGCGTGCGCCCGCTGTTGCAAGGCATCGTGTTGTGGATTGCCGTCGCGGCCGCGTCGCTGTGGGCGATACGGGCGGGATGGGTGGCGCTCTAAGCGGTCTCCCCTTTTGGGACGCCTCGTTCGTAACGATCTTGAACACGAACATCGTGCCCTACCACCAGACTTGCGATATACATAGGCCACGATGCATCCGGCGCCCGAACCTGCGGACGTGCAGCGCGAGCGCAAGTTGCTGCGTGACGCGCTCTGCAACAACCTCGGACCTATCTTTGGGTCCCTGCTTGGCCTGCTGCTGGTTCCGCTCTACCTGCGCGCGCTGGGCGTCGAACGCTATGGCCTATGGATCAGCGCCGTCACGCTGGCTACTACCATCGGTGCCTTTGACGCTGGGCTAACGTACTGCATCACGCGCGCTGTCGCCCGGGCCGGCGAGGAGGACCCCACGCCGTTGCTCCGCGCCGCCGCCGGCGCATTGCTGCTGTTCGGTCCCATCGCCGCGGTCCTGACGGCTTCGATCGGTTTGAGCTGGAGTGCGCGCCTGTCCGGAGCGGCCGGCGATCTCGCCCTCGCGCGCTTTGCCTTCTTCTGCCTGGCTGCGTCGCTGGTCGCGGAGTACGTGCTCGCGTACGGCATGGGCGTGCTGCGCGGTATCCAGCGCTTTGAAATAGCGAATCGCCTCGTGGTTGCAGGCTCACTGCTGCGACTCGGTGGCGTTGCCGTGCTTGCCTTGGCCGGCGTTGGCCTGCGTGGGATCGCCACTTGGTGGGCCATAGCCGGCGTGACCAATGCGATGACAGCCATCATCGTCGTCGAGCGCCTCGCGCGGCCCTTTGGGTTTCGCTGGGGATACCCGCGCTGGTCCGTACTCCGCTCCTACGCCGGGTTTGGACTCGGCAGCCAGGGCGTGGACCTGGCGCGCGGCTGGCTGTGGCAATTGCCTACGTTGGCGATCAGCGCATGGAGCGGCGCAGCCGCAGTCGTGCCTTACTACATCGGCCAGCGTCTCCCGCACGCGCTGGTCGGTCTGGCACGCGGTGGCGCAGCTCCGCTGTTCCCCGCGAGCGCCGAGCACAGCGGAGCGCGTGACGCCGGCGACCTGCTGCGCGCGAGCACGCGCTGGTTGTTCCTGTTCGCGCTGCCGCCGTGCGTGTTCTCGATCTTCTTTGCGCCCGAATTATTGCGCTGGCTGATGCAAGCGGAACCGGTGGCGCTGGCGATCGCCGTGCTCCGCGTGTCGGCCATCGCAATGTTGTTCGAGGCCGTTGCATCCGGGGCTGTCGCCACGTTGTGGGGCGCCGGCCGAGTGCGCGATTTGCTGTCCGTGCAAAGTGCCACTCTCGGGCTCTACGCTGCTGGCGCCGTTGCCTTCACGCGCCCCTTTGGCAACATCGGCTTTGCGCTCGCGCTGGCGCCGGCAACGCTGTGCTTTGCCCTCGTCGTCCTGCACCGCGCGTTCAGATTATCGCGTCCGGATGCGATGACTGCCGTGCGCGAGTGCGTGCGCGGATTTGCGTTTCCCGCATCGGTACTGATCGCCGCGTGGGCCTTCGCTCGGTCTCGGCCGATCGAAGGTGCGTCCGCCCTGCTCGCGGTGGGCGGAGTGGGATTCGGCGTCTTCGCTACCCTCGTGCTCGCCGCCAATCGCGACCTGCGCGCGCCGTTCCGCGAGCTGCGACCGCTGCAAACCGCGTGGTGGCTGCTCTGTGCGCTGCGCGAGATGCTGCTGGACTCGCCGGTGCGCAACGCGCGCCGCGCCGACGGCGATTTCCGCCGCGCGCGCGACCCGTTCCGCCTGGAGAGTGAGCCCGAGCAGGCACGCATGCGTGCCGCGCTCGGTCTGTTGGCAACATATGGTGGCGGGCATTTCCGTGCACTTGAAGTCGGCTGCGCCGAGGGTGCGTTCACGCGCCTGCTTGCGCCGCTCTGCGAGTCCTTGACGGCCGTTGATGTTTCCCCGATCGCAATGGAACGCGCGCAGCAGCGCGTCACCGGTCTCGCGGTGGAATTCCAGCACTGGAATCTGCAGTCCGACGTCGTGCCCGGCGCCTACGACCTCGTTGTTGCTTGCAGCATCGTCGAGTATCTGCGCCGACCGTCGGCTGTTCGTGAGGCGCGTGAAAAACTTGTTACCGCTACGTCACCTGGCGGCTGGCTGCTGCTCGAAAACACACGTTTTGCTCCCACGGAGGGCTGGTTGGGACGCCGCTTACGGCTGGGCGGGCGTGCCTTGGACCTTTATTTCGGCGAGCATCCTGAACTGGAGCGTGTGGCGACCGAGGAGACCTCCTGGTATACCCAAACGCTTTTTCGCCGTCGCTTGGTCACGGCGCTTGTACCGACGTGCGCGTCGCCTCTGGTGACGCAAACTCGAGCGACCGCGGTCCCCGTCTTGTCGCGGAGCGTCGCGCCTGATCGCAGTTAGTCACCTTCGCCGCACCAGGAGATCCCCCAGCACCAGCAGGTCCAAGCCGGTCGCGAGGTACGTGCGCGCCGCGTCTTCCGGTGTGCACACGATCGGCTCGGCAGGGCCGTTGAAGGAAGTATTCAGCAACACCGGTACGCCTGCCTCGCGCTCGAACGCAAGCAACAAGTCGTAGAGTCGTGGATTCTGCGACCGCGCCACCGTCTGCGGTCGTGCGCTGCCATCGACATGTACAACCGCGGCGATCGCGGCGCGCTTTTCCTCGCGCACCGGGGTGGCGATCAGCATGAACGGACTTGCTTGTCGCAGCTCGAAGAAATCGGCCGCCCGGTCGGCGACCACCACCGGCGCAAGTGGTCGCCAGGGCTCGCGGCCCTTACACGCGTTCACGCGGTCGCGCATCACCGCGCTGCGCGGATCGGCCAGGATGCTGCGATTCCCCAGCGCGCGTGGCCCCATCTCCATGCGTCCCTGGAACCATCCGACGATCGCGCCCTTTGCCAGAGCGCGGGCGACCTCGTTGCTCAGGTCCGCGGGACGCGACATCACAAGGCCCGGCTGATCGCGGACAACGCGCACGCAAGCTTCAACCGCGAATTCCGGACCGAAGTAGGAATTCTGTAGCGGCTCGCGACGCAATTCGCCGGCATCGCGCGCCGCCAGGAGTGCCGCGCCGACGGCAAGCCCGGCGTCGTTTGCCGCGGGGAAGAGTGCGAGGGAATCGGCTGCACCTGTGGCCAGCAGCTTGCCGTTAGCAGAGCAATTCAGTGCAACGCCCCCACCAAGACAGAGACGCCGCGACCCGGCTGCGCGCGTCGCCCCGCGCACCACGCCGGCAAGTGCGCGTTCCAGCGCCGCCTGCATCGCCGCGGCAAAGTCCTTGTAGTGCAGAGCGAGCACGGGTTCGGAGCTGCGCGCCGGGAATCCCAGGAGTTCCGCCGCCGGCTCCTGCCGATAGCGGTACCAATCGCCTTCGGTCGCGAGCATGCGCTCCGCTTGCGTAGCGAACGCGTTCGCATCGCCCCACGCTGCCAAGCCCATCGCCTTGCCTTCGCCGAATTCGCCTAAGCCGAGGTAAAGCGTGCAATCCCAATAGAATTTCCCGAGGGAATTGGTGACGAGGTCACGACGCAGGCAGTGAAGGCGGCCACCTTCGCCGCGCCAAGTCGCCGTCGCATACGGACCGCCGTTGTGATCGACGGTGACGACAGCGGCCGTGTCAAAAGGCGATGTTAGATAGGCGGCGGCTGCATGACACTCATGGTGGTCGTAGCTGAGGATGCGTGGCAAGGCGCCAAAGCAGTCGCGTACCGTCCGACGCATCGCTGCCAATCCGAAGTGCCGGGGCCAGGGCACACGCACGCGCCCAAGGACGAGATCGAGCGCGCGCTTGTGCCACAAGCTGCGACCGCTGGCGTAGCCGGCGCGCCGCAGCTCTTCCAGTTGTGTGCGTGTCAGTTGAGCCAGATATGATCCGCTGCCCGTCCGCTCCAGTTTTTCGGCGGTGGCGATGCCATGCACGTCACGCATCGTGAGCCCTGCAAACCGCAGGCAGAACTCGATGGCGTGTAGCGGGATACCGGACTCGTGTTTCCTTCGCGTGAACCGCTCTTCCTCGGCAGCGGCCGCCAGCTTGCCGTCGCACACGAGCGCGGCCGCAGTGTCGTGTCCGCCGGGCCCGTAGGTCACGCCGAGAAAGTTCACGAGCGGATTCTACCGGGACGCGCTCAGGTCAGCGCGCTGGACGCGCGTCGCACGTGCGCATGAAATCGAGTCCGGTGTAGAAGAGGTTCGCCGGACCGGCCGGATACAACTCCGAGTGGAACTGCACGACGTAACGTCCCGACGGAAGTTGCGTCGCCGATGGATAACCAAAATCGATGTAGTCGCCCTGGAACAGCCGGTCGAGCGCCGCGAACGATTTTGCCACTGCATGCGGATCGAACGTCACTATCCGCAGGACGCCGTAGTTATGGAGCGGCTGCACGGTCTGCCGCTCGCCGAAGAGCAGCGTCACCTGCGACGAGGCAGGGTCAGGGCGGAAGAGCCACGGCGACACCAGCAGCCAGTTGACCAGAGTTCCCGGCATGGGAGTGAGCGCGATGTCGGCCGCGACCGTGCGCCACGTGTGCCCCAGGTCAAGGCTGCGATGCATCAGCATGGGCTGCTGCTGCAGGTTGCGCGTGAAGCCGAGCAACTCGTTCCCGCCGGACCAGATGATGGCGGTCTCGTTCGTCGGTAGATCGCCGATCGGGCGACGATCGCTCCACGTGCGGCCGTCGTCGTGGCTGAAGGCGAGTTGCGTGGCGCCATCGACGATCACCATCGCCGGACCTGCCGGTGTGTCGACGATCGGACCATATGCCGTTGTGCCGCTCAACGGTTCCGCCAGGCTCCACGTCACGCCGCCGTCGGTGCTGCGGGCGAACATCACGCCGGCGCTGTAGTAACGGGGAGCGAGGTCGTAGCGATTCCAAAAGATGACGATCGTCCCGGAAGGCAGCAAGCCGCCGGCTACATTGCGCTGGTCGACCAACGGATCGCTGAAAAGGACGCGCGGCAGCGTCCACGTGCCGCCGCCGTCGGTCGATTCAGCCTGCACGATGCTGCCGGGGTCCTGCGCATGCGTCTGTCCGCGACGATAGATCGCTAGCAGCCTGCCACGCGTATTGACAACAACGCCGAAAGCGTCGTGGCTGCCGGAGGCGAGGGTAGCTACCGGCTCGCTGGCGGCCGCCAGATTGCAAACAGTCAGGGGGCGCGTGGCAGCCTCTCGTTCGTAATCGGCCGGCCGCTCCTGCGCCGCCAGCGACGCCGCCACAACCAGCGCGCCCACGAGTTTTGCAAGACGATGCTCCATGTTGCGAGTTCAGTTCGTGGTGGCCGGAGCAGCAGCGCACGACTGTGGGCGATTCAGGCCCACGGCGCGCAACTCCTCACGCACGGCGGCTTCATCGCGGCACCGCGAGGCAGCTTCCAGGCGGTCCACCAACTCGTCGATGGCGGCATCACACGCCGCCTGGACGCGAAGTACGCGCGGGAACACGGTCTCGATGGCGCTCGTGCCGTCATGCCACAACCGCTCATGCAGCTTCTCGCCGGGACGCGCGCCGACCACGGCGATCTCGATGTCCTTCCCCGGACGAAGCCCGGACATGGTGATGAGTTTTCGCGCAACGTCAATGATCTTTATCGGGTCACCCATATCGAGCATGTAGAGGTCGCCGTGCGACCCGAGTGTGCTCGCCTGCAGGACGAGTTGCACCGCTTCCGGGATGGTCATGAAGTAGCGGGTCATCTCTTCGTCGGTGATGGTGACTGGACCGCCCGTCGCGATCTGCCGCAGAAAGATGGGGACGACACTGCCACGGCTGCCGACCACGTTCCCAAAGCGGACGCAGGCGCAGCGTGTCTGGGCGTGGGCGCCGCGCGCCTGCACCAGCAGCTCCGCCGCGCGCTTGGTGGCGCCCATGATGCTTGTCGGTTCAACGGCCTTGTCGGTCGAGATCATGAGGAAGCGTTCGACGCCGAATCGCAAGGCTGCGTCGGCCAGCTCGCGTGTCCCGACGACATTGTTCAGCACTGCTTCGCAGACGTTCTGTTCCATCACCGGAACGTGCTTGTACGCAGCGGCATGCAGCACCACGTGCGGCCGGTACCTCTCGAAAACGCTGTGGACAAGGTCGCGATTCCGAATATCACCGACCACCGGAGCTAGCGACAGTTGCGGAGTGCGCGCGTTCAGCGCACGGTGGATCTCGAAGATCGAATTCTCATCATGGTCAAACAGCACGATGCGCGCGACCGGCATGGCGGCGACTTGCCGGCTCAACTCCGCGCCGATCGAGCCGCCCGCGCCGGTGATGAGTACCGTCTTGTCGCGGAACGCATCGTTGACGACGGGATGCGTCTCCAACGGCGTGATCGCGCGGTCCACGATCGCGGCATCGGGTTGGCGCAGCGCCGTTACGCGCACGTCGCCGCGCACCACGTTGGCAGCCGAGGGCAGCAGGCGCACATCCACGCCGAACTCGATGGCCGTGGCGACCATGGCGCCGATGGAATCGAGGCCGGCATCGGCGATCAATACCAACTCCACCGCATGCGTCGCCAGCAATCGCGGCAGGGCCGATGGCTCATCGATCACCGGAAAGCCGCCGATGGTCAGCCCATGCGCGCGCCGGTCCGCGGAGAGCAGGCCGACGACCCTAACGTCGGGATAGATCCCGACCTGGCGCAGTGTGCCGGAGAGCGCATCGGGTGTACCGATGATCAGCGTACGCTTCGCCTGCGTGCCCGAGCGCAGCCGCGCCTCCGCCGAAACGCGACGCAATACCCGGACACCTGCGGTGCCCGCAACGAATAGTCCCAATTCGATCACGATGGTGCTCGCCGGCACGGCAAGCATCTCCCATTGCTGGCGGAACGCGTAGCGCAGCAACAGTGCGAGCAGTGTCGGCGGGGCGGCCGCGATGGCTACCAGGCTTGCGTCCGTCAGACTGACGTAGCGCCAGATGATGCCGTACACGCCCAGCGCGCGGAACGTGACCACGCGCACGACCGGCAGCACCGCGATCCAGCCCCACATCAGGGCGCGGTAGCGCGGCGGGACCGAACCATCAAAGCGCAGTTGATACGCGGAGTAGATCGCAAGAGCGCACAACAGCGCGTCCAGCAGGATCTGGGTGACACGATGCAGCAGGAAGTGGGGGAGCGTATCGAGGACCGCGGTCGCACGAAGCAGGGCGCCGAGATGCGACTGCTTCCGGGCCTGCGGACCGGCGGCCGGCAAGCCATCCACGTGGCGTTCAGCGCTCGCCACCATCACCTCGACGCGGGACCTGACCCAAGCTCATCATCCGCTGAACGGGCACACTATTCCGAAAGCTAGCTGCTTGCAACCGAGAAGTGCGCTGCATGTCATGGTCAGGCGCAGGCTCAAACCCGGCTCTGGATGGCTGGTTCCAGTTCGGGAAGCACGGACGGGAGCGCCGTGTTCACGGCTTCCAATGTTTCGTTGAAATAGCGTCGCGCCGTGCTGTCGGGCGGCCGCGACCGGCGGCGGACGAGATAGTTGCGCCCACCGAGGGATGCCGCCACAACATTCACCGCCACGCGGAACGCCTGCGCGGCGATCTCCCGCAACACCGGCACCGTCCCAAAATCGCGCCGCGCCCGCCACTGCAGACGCACGATCGTAGCCTTGGCGCGCACGTACTTCGCCAGGGAATACGCTTCGTATTCGCGATAAAGGTAGAGGGGCGCGGAGAGGTTCGCGAACCGGCTGGCGCGCCAGCTCGTGAACCACAGCTCCCAGTCTTCGGCGCTGCGGTTGTGGGGATTGAAGGGGAAGCGCAGCATCCATGTGCGCCGCGCCATCGCCGCACCCGATGGCAGGGGGATGCCGTTCAGCGCGTTGCCGACAAGTTCGGCGTGGGACGCAGGAAAACTGCGCATACCGGCGAGCTGCCCTTGCGCATCGAGAATGAGCATAGCGGAGCTCACCACATCAACCTCGGAATATTCTCGGAGGAATGCCACCTGCAGCTCGAGGCGCCGCGGATGCGCCAGGTCATCGGCGTCCATGCGCGCGATGAATTCACCGCGCGCCGCCTCCGCCAGCTGATTAAAGCGCGCTGCTGGTCCCAGGTTCTTGCCGCCCGGCAAGAGGCGCACCCGCGGATCGCACAGTCGCCCGAGCAGCGCCGGGCTGCTGTCGGTCGAGCCGTCGTCCACCACCAGCAATTCCCAGTCGGTGAACGTCTGCGCGAACAGGCTGGCGAGCGTCGCGCGCAGGTGGCGCTCTTCGTTAAAGACCGACAGACCGATGGTGACGGCAGGCATGATCAGTCGTGACGCCCCGCACGCGCCTCCGACGCACGGGCGGAGAAGAGTCGCGGTGGTGCCGCAGTCTCCGATTTCAGGCGCCTGGCCCAGGAGCCGCGCAGATAGTTCCGCACCACCTCCGCCGGATCCATTCCCCAACACACGCGCGCCGCGAACGTCATGAGCGAATCGGTGGGACGCACCATGGTGCGACGCAAGTCGTGGGCGTCATCACCGAGCCCGTTGCGACGTTGATGTACCGTGAACGCCGCCATGATGTGCCGTTCCGCTGCGGCGTGCACGCGCGTATCCAACGTGCCATACGGATAGGCAAAGCTCGTCGCCGCTGTGCCTAGCAGCGCCTCCAAGTCGCGAGCGCTGCCACCGATCTCGTCGCTTAACTCAGCGTCGTTGAGCAGGGTCAGGTCACGATGCGTCCGGCCATGCGGCGCAAACTCGATGCCGGCTGCGTGCCAGCGCAGGATGTCGTCGCGCTTCATCAGGTGCAGCGGCGCGGATTCCGGCTGGTCCCAATGGTTCGTGCCGCCGATCGCGCCGGTCACGGTGAACACGGTGGCGCGCCAGCCGCGTGCCCGCAGCAGCGGCAAGGCGTGCTCGGCGGTCTCGGCGTACGCGTCGTCGAAGGTCAGGATGACCGGCTTCGCCGGCAGCTCTCTGTCTCCCGCCCGCCACGCTATCCAGTCGCTCGCCGCGATCCCGGTGTAACCGTGACTGGCTAGCCAGTCCATCTGTGCGCGAAAGTGCAACGGAGATACGGTGAGGGAGGCAAATGTACCAGGAGCCTCAGGCCCCACGCGGTGATAGCACAACACGGGAACGAGCCGCCCGTAGGCACGATCGAACTCGCGCCAACCGCCGCAGGACCGTGCCGCCCCGCGCAGTTGCGCGCAGGCCAGGCAAGCGGAGAGGACGCGCGCGCCGCTCCGGCGCAGACCCGTTGCATGCAGTATCTCCGCAGAGATTGCTCCCGCCGTCAGCAGCGGCGCGACCGCAAAGGGCGCCACCGACCGGAGGAGGCCACCGCGCAGCCCACGGCGGGCAGCGATCGGCGATGATCCCCGGATCGCGGGATGTTTACGGCACAGCGAGACTTCATTCTGGCCTTTCGCGCGCAGCTCAGTGCGTACTAGGCTGCGCGCTCGCTTCTCATAGATATGCGTCGCGCACGCGCTCGACTCGAAAAGAAACTGCGTGCCGAGTGCCCACAGGCGCAGGCCCAGGTCGGGTCCCTCGCGGAAAGCGATATTCTCGTCAAAATTCCCAACCGCCAGCGCCAGCGCGCGCGGTAAGCTCGTGTTGGGATCCACGACCGCGTGCAATGGCCATACCACGCCTGTCGCTAGTGTTTCGTTGTAACGCTCAGTGATGCGTCGCATGTACTCGCCCGCGACGCTTCGCGTCGACAGCGCGACTGTCAACGGCCCGATCACCACGCGTTGGCTACTGCCCACATGCGCCAGCACGTGACGTCCGAAGAGGCCTGGCGGGCACAGGATGTCGTCATCCAAGAGCAGGATGATCTCGCCGCGCGCGGACTTGATCGCGGCATTACGTGCGGCGCTGATGCCGCGATGCGGCAGCGCCAGCATCTGCCAGCCGCACGCCGGCGTTTGCGCTCGCAGATAGTCCGCCGTGCCGTCTGTGCTGCCGTCGTCGGCAATGACGATCTCGTACTCGCTCGGCGCAAACTGCTGCGCGAAGAGCGCCGGCAGGGTTCGCCGCAGCATCGGCAGCCGGTTCCGCGTCGCGATGACGATGGAGAGCTTCACGCGCTGCCCAGTCTAACCCGAGGAGTGCCGCGGGTTTCCAGGTTCGCGTTGTCTTGACACGCGTGAAAGACCAAACCTAAGCTGTGCCCGTGACGTCGATCCTGGGGATCTCCGCCTTCTATCACGATGCCGCGGCCGCGCTCGTGATCGATGGCAAGATCGTCGCCGCCGCCCAGGAAGAGCGCTTCACCCGCAAGAAACACGACGCCGATTTTCCCGCCCAGGCCATCGCCTATTGCCTGCGCGAGGGCGGACTCGACGCCGCCCAGCTCGACTACGTCGGCTTTTACGAGAAGCCGCTGCTCAAGGCCGACCGCCTTATCGAGAGCTATCTCGCTTACGCGCCGCGCGGCTTCGCCTCGTTCCTGAAGGCGCTGCCGGTGTGGCTGAATCAGAAGCTCTACCTGCCGCGCGAATTCGATAAAGGGCTCGGCGGTCGTTACAAGAAGCGTTATGTCTTCACCGACCACCATGAGTCACATGCGGCGAGCGCGTTCTTCCCGTCGCCCTTCGACGAAGCAGCCATTCTCACCCTCGACGGTGTCGGCGAATGGGCGACAACGACCGTGGGCTACGGCCGGGGCAATCGCATCCGCCTGACACACGAGCAGCGCTTCCCGCATTCACTGGGCATGCTGTATTCCGCGTTCACCTACTTCACCGGATTCAAGGTCAACTCCGGCGAGTACAAACTGATGGGGCTCGCCCCTTACGGCGAGCCGAGATATGCCGACCTCATCCTGAAGCACCTGGTTGACCTCAAAGACGACGGCTCGCTGCGCCTGGACATGCAGTACTTCAACTATGTCGCGGGCCTCACGATGACGTCGCCGAGGTTCGATGCGCTCTTCGGCGGGCCGCCACGCAAGCCGGAGTCACCGCTGACCGAGCGCGAGATGGACCTGGCCGCCTCAATTCAGATGGTCACCGAGGAAGTCATGCTGCGCTGCGCTCGCCACGCCCACAGCCTCACCGGCATGAAGAACCTCGTCATGGCGGGTGGCGTCGCGCTCAACTGCGTCGGCAATGGCCGCATCTTGAAGGATGGTCCGTTCGAGAACATATGGATCCAGCCGGCGGCGGGCGATGCTGGCGGCGCCCTCGGCGCGGCACTCTTTATCTGGCATCAACTCTTAGACAAGCCGCGCATCGCGGAAGCCGCCAGCGATAGCCAATGCGGCACGCTGCTCGGCCCCAGGTTCTCGAACGACGAGATCCGGCAATATCTCGATTCGGTCGGCGCGCGGTACCACCGTTACGACGACGACGCGAGATTGTGCGAAGCCGTCGTGGACCTGCTGACGAACGAGAAAGTCGTCGCGTGGTTCCAGGGACGCATGGAATTCGGCCCGCGCGCGCTCGGTTCCCGCAGCATCATCGGCGACGCGCGCTCCACCGAGATGCAGTCGGTCATGAATCTGAAGATCAAGTTCCGCGAATCGTTCCGTCCTTTCGCGCCGTCGGTGCTGCAGGAGCAGATGGCCGACTACTTCGACTTGCCCGCCGAACAGCAGAGCCCGTACATGCTGCTCGTCGCACCGGTCCGACACGAGCATCGGTTGCCGGTTAACAGCAATGGCGTCCGCGGGATCGACAAACTCAAGCAGCAACGCTCGCGCGTCCCGGCCATCACGCACGTGGATTACTCGGCGCGTATTCAGACGGTCGACGCCACGCGCCACGGTCGTTACCACCGCCTCATCCAGCGCTTCGCGCAGCGCACCGGGTGCCCCGTCATTATTAATACGAGCTTCAACGTGCGCGGCGAGCCCATCGTTTGTTCGCCCGCGGAGGCGTTCCACTGCTTCATGGCGACGAACATCGACGCGCTCGTACTCGAGGACTTCGTGCTGCGGAAGGAAGAGCAGACGGCCGGCGCCGGCGACCGCGACAAGTACCTGGCAAAGTTTCAGTTGGATTGAGGAGGAACGTGTCGTCAGCAGGCTTGGTCCGTATAAACCGGAACCCATCGCGTCACGACCTGCGGATGTTCGCCGGCGTGTGGTTCCCGCTCTTCTGCGCGCTCATGGGCGTGCTCGTATGGCGCAAAAGCGGTTCGTTGCACGTGCCGGAGATCATCTGGATCACAGGCGCAGCCATCTCGATCGTGTGCTTCTTCGTGTTGCCGCTGGCGCGCCTGCTTTCGCTCGGCATGGCGTACGCGACGTTTCCTGTCGGCTTCGTGGTGTCGCACATCATCGTGACGCTGGTGTTTTTCCTGGTGGTAACTCCGGTGGGACTGGCGCTGCGCTTGTTTGGGCACGATGCTTTACAACTGAAAGTCGATGGCAACGCGCGGACTCACTGGACCGCACGACCCGAGCCGCCGCCGGCCGATCAGTACTTTCATCAGTATTGAAGTAGAGTGCTTCTGAGGGAACGTATGGAGACCAACGATTTCGCCGCCCAGGCACGACAGCGCCAGCCCGGGCTGTTCAGCGAGTTCTTCGGCCTGCTGCGCCGCAACAAGAAGTGGTGGCTCATGCCCATCGTGGTGGTGCTCACCGTGCTCGGCATCCTGGTGATCCTGGCCGGTACCAGCGCCGCGCCGCTCATCTACAGCACATGGTAGGACCCGTCACGGGCCGGCCGCGCTCACGCTGGGCTACCTTCGCGCGCTCGGCGCAGACTTTGTGGTCGATCGTAGGCATCGCCCTGCTCCTCCTGCTGCTGCTCGACGCCGCTCTCACCGCGTTCTTGAAACACCGCGAAGACGACCGGTTCCGCGCCTACATGGAGAAGTACCCCGCCGCCGATCGCTCCTGGGTGCCCGCCTACACGGAGGAATTCCTGCGTCATGACTCGGCGCTTTGGCGCCCGTATGTGTATTGGCGCCGCGCGCCGTACGCGGGCCAGTACTTCGGCGTCGACGAGCGCGGGCTACGGCATACATGGAACAAGCCGCACACGCCCGCTGAGAAGCCATTCCGCATCTTTACGTTTGGCGGCTCGACGATGTGGGGCACCGGCGTTCGCCCGGACTACACCGTTGCCTCGTGTCTGGCACGCGCGCTGGAAGAGCACGGGATCGCCGTCGAAGTGACCAACTACGGCGAGGGCGGCTATGTCAGCACGCAGGAACTGCTCACGCTCCTTCTCGAACTCCGTCGCGGCAACGTACCTGACCTGGTTATCTTCCTTGACGGTTTCAACGACGCCGCCACGTCGTACCAGAACGCCCGGGCCGGACTTACCTCGAACGAGATGCATCGAGTCGAAGAATTCAACGTTGACGAGCACCGCTCGCGTTTCCAAAAGGCGATGGCACTCGTGCCCGGTATTCGCCGCTTCACAGAAGGTCTCGGCAAACGTCTGGTAGCGCCGTACACCATACCCGCCGATAAATCGGCGGTGCTGGCGGATGCCACCGTCCGGGTGTATCGCGAGAATGTTCGTGTGGTCCAGATGCTCGGTCGCGAGTATGGCTTCCAATCGCTCTTTTACTGGCAGCCGGTCATCTTTCTCAAGGACCACCTCGCGCCCAACGAGGTAAAGGGCGCTGCTGATTTGGGATACATGAAAGACTTCGTCCTCGGTGTGTACCAGCAGTTGCACGGCGATCCCCAACTCGCGGCGCGGCCTGCGTTTCACGATATCAGCGACACCTTCCGCCACACGGACGAGGCGGTGTTCGCCGATTTCTGCCATCTATCCGAGCACGGCAATGATGTCCTGGCCCGGCGCATCGCCGAAGATGTCCCGCCCCTGCTGCAGCAAAAGCCCTGAACATCATGCTGCTAGCGGGTTTGCGGGTGCCCGGCAGCAGGATTCGCATATACTGCGCGCAGCGCTGGCATGGACTCATCTCTCACCCGCATCGGACTCATCGGCGCCGGCAGTGTTACGGAGGGATATCACCTGCCGGCGCTGCGGACGATGCCACAGGTCCGCATCGCGTGGGTAGCGGATCGCGATGCGGCGCGTGCGCGGCAGTTCGCCAAGCTTTTCGGCATTTCGCGCGCGGCTACCTCGCTTGCGGAAGCGCCTCCTGTGGATGCGGTGCTGATCGGCATTCCGGTGAGCGCCCGTGCCGGCGTTTTGCAACAGGTGTGCGAGCGCGGTTGGCATGCTCTGTGCGAAAAACCGTTTGCGCTCACCACGGAAGAACATCGCCGCTTCCTGGCGCTGGCACGCCGCCATGGTGTGCGCCTCGCTGTCGGTCTGCAGCGTCGCTGGCTGAGCACGACCGCGGTAGCCCGCGGTCTGCTGGAACGTGGCAGCCTCGGTCCACCGCGGCAGATCCTTGCCGGTGAGGGCATGCGGATGCGCCGCACCGGCCGCGGCAGTGACTGGTATCAGGCCAGCGGCAGTGCGTCAGGCGGTGTGCTGTTCGAGACCGGCTCGCATCTGGTGGACCAGGTGTTCTCTCTCGCCGCCGTCACCGGTTTCTCCCTCGAGCATTGTCGGCAGATCATCGTAGGTGGATTGGAACTCGAGACCAGCGCGCGGGGGACAGTTACGCTTGCATCCGGTGAACGGGTGCCCTTTGCGTTGGTGGTTTCGCGCCTGCACGACGTTTACAACGGCATCGTGGTGCGCTGCGCTGAAGGCGAGTTGCGCGTACCGCTCGCCGCCGATCACCCGGTCGAGGTGCGCCAGCAGGGCGCTGTCCTACCGGTCGCGTCTCCCGCCGGCGGCATTACCGATGGGATCGCCGCCATCCGCGCGGAGTGGGAGCATCTCCTCGCGCCGGGCCGTTCATCCGAGTTCTGCGACTCCGATACCGGGCTGCTGACGACCGAATTCCTGGATGGTTGCGTGCAGGCCGCGCGTCAGACAAATGCGTACGCCGCCGAGGCACGCTCATGATGCGGGTTGCTGTGCTCGGCGCTGGCGGGCAGATAGGCTCGCACCTGGTCGCCCGCCTGCAGAGGGAAGGAGACGTACAGGCATGGGGCATCTGCCGCAACGAGGTCACGGCGGCGCCGCTGCGCCTCCAGGGCCTCGAAGTCCGTCTTGGCTCCGTCACCGATCTTGCAGGACGTGGGCAACTGCTGGGCGATGCGGATCTCGTCATCAACTGCACCGCAGCCGGTGGCATGCCGGCGCAGGCGCGCATTGCCAATGAAGCCTTGCTGGCTGCAATCCTCGCCGCTCCGGGCAACCGCCGTATCGTCCATTTCAGTTCGGTCGCCGTCTACGGCAGTTGTATAGCAGCGGTGCGCAACACGTTCGCGCGACCTCGCCCCGACTCCGTGTACGGCATCGACAAGCTGCGTCTCGAGCGCGATCTGCGCCGCCGTGCCGGGCGGCACTCCGTGGTGGTCTTGCGCATGGGCCATGTGTACGGCGCCGGCCAGTGGCTCTCGCGCTTTGTTCTCGGGGCCCTGCACGATCCCGCCCGACTCCTGCCGTTCGACGGCCGCTTGCCCGCGAACGCTGTCCACGTGCGCAACGTCGCGTCGGCGATCGTTCGCCTGATCATGGATTGGCAGCCCGGTACCTATAACGTCTTTGACCAGCCGAATGCTGCGTGGCGCGAGGTCTTTGACTGGCACAGCCAGGCTCTTGGTATGCCGGCGTTGCTCGCGATGGACGAGGGCACATCGGCGCGCTATTGTGTGCTCCATCGCCGCCGCGCGCGGCAAGGACTGAGCGGCCGTGCGCTCGTTGCCGGCGGGCAGTGGTTGCGCGGCTCACGAGGCGGCCTGCTCAGTCAGCCCGAGGTGAAACAGTTCGGAATCTCGCTGCTGGCGCGCTATCGCATGCTGGGTCTGGAACGCCGCATGCTTCTGCGCGCGACGCGCAGCGGCACGCCGCCGCCCGCCACCGTCATGCCCGAGCCATATCTCTTCTGCGAGGGTGCTCCTGGACCGCAACTGCAGTACACCGCGGAACGCAACGAGGCCGACGCGCGCGCTGTCGCTGCCTGGTATCGGCGTTACAGCGATCCCGAATGCCTGCTCGACTGGGAGAAAGCTACGGCCGGCATCGCGGCCTTCGCCTGATGGCTACGGGATCGGCTCTTCCGCCGGCGCTTCCAACGCCGGTTCCGCGTCGATGACGATCGCATCACGCTCCCGCCCGACGAACCCGGAGGGTAGTTCCACCGTTTCCGGCTGCGGGCGATATGCCGCGGCACCGCATAACACGAAGAAGATCACGGCGTTTGCCGGGATGTGGAGGTTGAAGTCCGTCAGACTGTGCGTGAGCAAGCCGCCGCAGCCGACGAGCGCTGCCAGGGTGAGTCCGGCGCCACTGTCGCGGAAGTGCCAGCGCTCGAGCGCGTCGCGCGCGCCGCGGAAGATTGCGACCAGAAACCACAGCAGCAACGCTGCGCCCACGGTGCCGGTCTCGGCCACGAGTTCCAGATAGTCGTTGTGTGCGTGGTCTACGAGCAGCTCGGTAGGGAAGCTGCGAAACTGCGGATAGACGTATTGGAAAGTACCCAGGCCCCAGCCCAGCAAAGGACGTGCTGCCGCCATGTGCCATGTGTCACGAGCGATCGTCATGCGCGTGGCGCTGCGGCCTTCCTGTTCGAGCGCGGGAATGCTTTGCAGGCGGTGCGCCAGATCGCCGTTGTCGAGCCAGGCCACGAGTCCGAAGGAGAGCAGTGCAATGACCGCGATCCCGCCGAGCGTCCGGCGGATATTCGGCGTCCGCGCCAGGAACCACGCCATCGCGACCAGCTCGACCGCGATCGCCAGCATCCCGCCCCGCGATCCTGACAGCACCACGGAAGCGAGCATCAAGGCCGCCGCCGCACCCCAAGCGAGCCGCACCTCCAGGCGTACAGACCTCCGCAGGGCAAGCACGAGAGCCGCAGGCGCGAGCAGCTCCATCAATCCCGAATAATGCGCATGATTGACGTACGGACCGAAGTAAAGTGTCGGCCAGCGCGTCGGCCAGAACCAGTAGATGCGGCCGTTGGGCGCAAGCTTTTGCACGACCGCGAACGCGGCGACGCCAGCCCCGAAGAGCGCCATCCAGGGCAACAACCGATTGCGTTGCGCTCGATCATCGAGGCATTGCACCGCGACGAACGCCAGCAAGGAATACGCGAGCCAGTCCAAGGCCGACGTTTGCGTCGCATAGGTGTAGGCCGTTCGTCCGCCGGCGAGTTGCGCCGCCACGACGCCTGCGAAACCCAGCACCGGCCAGTACAGACTGCTAGGCACGATGACCACCTCGCCTGTGGTCATCTGCAGGAAACACCACGCGGCAAACAGCACGGCCGAACCGAGCTGCAAGGTGAGCACGCCCCAGTCGTACACGCCGCCGAACGCCAGCGCCGAGAACGCCAGCAGCACCGCGACACCGTCCAGCAGCGGACCGGTCGAGGCGCGCGTCGCGGTCACCTTCCCTTCGAGCATCGTAGCTGCGCCGCGGCGCGTCATTGCCGCACCAGGCGCGCGTCATCGATCCACAACCGTCCACGCTGCAGCGATTGGATATTTCCTTCGCGCGACAACCGGATCACGATCAGCCGCGTGTCCGCCCCGGTCGTGAAGGTACCGCCCACCTGCCGCCACGGCATGGATGTCTCGAATTCCTCGGTCGCTAGCAACTGCGCGTGCGAGTACGCGTCATTGATGATGAACCGCGGCGGATTCGCGCTCAACAGCTCCCGCGTGCGCACGAATGCTCCGAACTGGTAGCGCGTGTTCGGTTCGACGAGCACGAATTGCCGCAATCCCGCGTCGGTATCGGTGGCATTGTCGAAGGTGAACGCCAAAGACCGGCTGCCGCCATGGAATTCCGTTGTGTCCACTTCCACTGTGATCTTGTGCGAGGCGAGGATGCGCCAATCAAAGCCGCCCCCGAGGATGTCTTCATCGAAGCCGCTGTTCACCAGCAGGTTGTCAGGCTTCGGGACGTAAGTGGTCAATGCCGGGTCCGCGCTCGCCAGTTGTTTCCACGCGGCTGCGGCCCGCTGTGGCTCATGCTGATCGAGCAGGAACTGGATGAAGGGCAGAGCGCCGGCCGCTGGGAAGCTTCGACCGAGTTGCATCAGGCGGTTCCACACCGTCAGCGCCGCATCCTTCTCGCGGGCGTCCATGACGACCTTCAACAGCGCGAGGTGGTCCGACGGGCGCGGTTCCAGCAGGTCGCGCGCGATGCGGTCAGCGTCGTGCAGCACACGCCAGCACAACTGCAGCGTCTCGGGTGTGAGGGTCCCGGCGGAGAGCACCACGCGGAATTCGCGCAGCGCCGCGTCGTTGTCGCCGAGAGACAGGAAGGCGTTGCCTGCTTCCCACGCCACGGTGGGCGAGGTGGGGTCGGCGGCCACCGCCGACATGATCGCCTGCTTCACCAGCGTCGCGTCGCCGTTCACCTGCGCCGCGGTGGCCAGCAGTAACCACGCCGATGCACGATGCGGATCAAGCCGCGTCGCCTCCTCCAGGTTGCCGATGGCCGCCGGCGCGTTCTGATCGGCGAAGAGTTGCGTGCGGGCGCGCTTCTCCCAGGTGGCAGCGTTGCCGGGCTCGAGGCGGAGCGCGGCGTGAATGGCTCGCGGATCTGCGCTCTCAGCCAGTTGCGCAGCCTGGTAGTGCCGTACGCTCACCGCAACGAAGGTGAGGGAGAACGCGATGCATGCCAGCGCCATCACAAGCTTGCTCGGCGCTGCTTGCAAAGCGACTCGCATGGGGCCGGGCGAGGACGCGCGTCAGGCGTCCACGCGCCTGTCCTCCTGGACGTAGCGATACTTCGACCCGCTGTAGTAGCTGTAGTAGTAGTAGTAGTCGGCAGACTCGAAGTCCATCGCGTTCACCACCACGCCCAGCAGCGGCGCGCGCACCTGGTTCAGCAGGTCGCTGGCGCGCTTCAGCGCCGGACGGTTCGTCGAGCCCGAGCGGACGACCAGTACCACGCTGTCCACGATGACAGAGAGCAGCACCGGATCGGTGACGGAAAGCACCGGCGGCGTGTCGATGACCACGTGGTCGTAATCCTGGCGCCAGCGCGCCACCAGATTGACCATCGTGCTCGAGCCCAGCAGCTCGGCGGGATGCTGTGTGGTCGGTCCGGCGGGCAGTAGCGTCAGGTTCGGCTGGTGCGGCGCCTGCCGCAGCACGGATTCATACGGCGTGCCGCCGTTCAACACCGTGCTCAGGCCTTCGGTCGCGCGGAAGCCGAATGCTTTGTCGAGACCCGGGCGGCGCAGGTCGGCATCCACGAGGAGCACGCGCTTGCCGTGCTGTGCCAGGGTCAGCGCGACATTCGCGCTCGTGGTCGTCTTGCCTTCCTGAGGCAGGGCGCTCGTCACCAGCAGTACGCGAGGTGGTCCCGCCGGAGATGACAACAGGATCGAGGTTCGTAGCGAGCGATACGCTTCCGCGACATCCGACCGTGGCCGCACGGATACGGCAGGTCCGGGTTTAGCGCCGGCCGTCGCGGTTTTGGCGATCGCCTTCGGCGCGGCAATCAGCAGGTTGCGTGCGTTCCGCGCGGCGTCGATCGGGATCACGCCCAGTGCGGGCAGAGCGGCAGTGACCTCGGCGTCGCTCGGCGTGCGCACCGTGGTGTCGACCGCTTCCAGGATGAATGCCAGACCGATGCCGCATGCCAGCCCCAGCACCAGCGACATCGCCAGGTTCCGTGGGATGTTCGGCTGCGCGGGCGCACTGGGCACGCGCGCCGGATCCACCAGCCGGATGTTCGTCGAGCGCAGCCCCGCTGCCAGGGCCGATTCCTTCAGCTTCGCCAGCATGTTCTCGTACAGCTGGCGATTGCTCTCCGCGTCACGCTTGAGCAGGTTGAACTCGATGGCGCTTTCGTTCAGCGTGTTCGCGTCCTGCTTCTGCCGATTGAGCGCCGCACGCAACATGCTCTCGCGCTGTAGCGCCGCCGCGTAGGCCATCTCCACTTTGCGCAGGTTGCCGTCGTTCTCCGCGCGGATCTGTTTCTCGATCTCGCTGATGCGCGTCTTCAGCTCGATGACCTTCGGCCAGTTCGGTCCGAACTGCAGGGTCATCTGCGCCTCCTGCGTGTGCAGGTCAACCAGCTGGTCGTGCAGCTTTTGTGCCAGGTCACCCTGTCCGCCGGGTACCTTGTCCACGCCGCTCTTGCGCGCCAGCGTGAAGATGCTCTCCTTCTGGATGCGGTCGGCCTCGGCCTGCGTCAATTCCTTGTTCAGCTCGTCGAGCTTCTGCGTGGTGATGTTCTGTTTCTCGTCGAGCCCAAGGATGTCGTGTTCCTTCTGGTACTTGACCAGTTTCTCCTGCGATTGCTCCACTTTGATCTGCAGGTCGGCCAGCTGGTTCTGCAGCCACTCCACGCCCTCCATCGTCGATTCGTACCGCGACCGCACGTTCTGCTCGATGTAGGCGCGCGCCAGCGTGTTCACCACGTCCGCCGCCAGCCGCGGATCCGGACTCGTGTACCGCAGCTCGATGAGGCGCGTATTCGGCACATTCGCGACCTTTAGGTTTGCGTGGAACGAATTCAGCAGAGCGTCTTCACGGCTCACGTCGAGATTGGCCGCCGGTTTACCGGGAGCCGCCGGCTGGCCGTTGTTCCCAAGGTGCATCGTGCGGATCACCTGCAGCGCGAGCGCATTCGCCTTCAGGACGTTGACTTGCGTCTCGAGCGCAAGGGCATCCATGTCTTCCTGCGACAGCACGTTCGTATTGTTCTGGTTGGGAAGGAGCTCGGCGTTTTCGCGCGGCATGATGTTCAGGCGCGCGACCGCCTCGTAGATGCGCTGCTGCCGCAGCGTGTAGATGGTGCCCAGGACCGTGACGACCACGAATGCCGCCACGATCGTCCACTTGCGCTTGAGGATGAGTCGCCAGTAATCGGCGAGAGGGAATTGTTCGCCCTGCGGCGTCGGTTCCACGCGATACGCGGGATACCGCTCCGCCAAAGCCTCCATCGGCCTCGGCTCCAATGGGACCAGTTCGTCCGCCATGTGCCCCCAGCACCCGCGCCCGCGCTCTCCCCGGCCGCAATGGGCGCAATATTGGCGGATGATAGCACTTCCAAACCCGCTCCAACGTTGACTTTGGTAATACGCCGGATGACCCGGGACCTAGGGTCCGGTCGGCGCGATGGGCTGCCGCGGTTCGCTACTTCTCCGCAGTCTCCTGTGCCAACTTGCGGAACTCAGCGCTGACCTTCTGCGGCAACGTCATTCCCGGGTACGCGGAGTTGCACATCCACATCAGCGCCATGTCCAGATCGGGGATCAGGACAAGGTTGGTGCGAAAACCATCATCGCCACCGCCGTGGTAGAAGAGCCGGTGTCCGTCGCGCTCTTCCGTGAACCAACTTATGCCGACGTACGCGGCCTGTTTCTCGCACTCGGTGTGATTGGCACGGCAGCGCTCCACCTGCACCGCCGGCGTCCACATCAAGTCGTGCGTGGCGCGTTTCAGGATGCGTTTGCCATCCAACTCCCCGTGGTTGAGGTTCAGCAGCGCCCATCGGGTCATATCGACCACATTCGACATCAGGTTTGAGCTGGGGCCGTGCGCGCGGTTGAAGGGATAGGCAGCCACGGGGTGCAGGCTGGCTTCGCCGCGTCCTTTTTCATAACCCGTGGCGAGTAACTTAGGGTCGGCGTTGCTGAGCAGCAGTGTGCTCTTGCTCATCCCCAGCGGCCGCAGGATATTCTTTTCAACGTAACCCTCGAAGGTCAGTCCCGAGACTTTGCTGATCACGTCCCCAAGCACCTCGTACGCCATGTTGCTATACGACCAGCCTGTGCCTGGGTCGAATAGCAGCTTCAGTTTCATGCCGGCGAGTGAGCGTACGTAGCGCTCCAGTGCAGCGTCATCATTCTGCGGCTTGTTCCACTCGTAGTCTTCGACATCCGGCATACCCGAGGAGTGCGATAGCATTTGCCGCACTGTGATCTTGGCAGCGCGCGGGTCGTCGATGCGGAAGTACGGCACGTACTTCGTGACCGGCGCATCCAGGTCCACTTTGCCCAGCTCCCACAACTGCATCACCGAAGTCGCGACGAAGGTCTTGGTGATCGACGCCTCGTGAAAGAGCGTTTCTGGCGTCATCGGGACCGGTGGATCACCAAGCTTCTGCGCGCCGAAGCCGCGGGCGTAAACGAGCTTGCCGTGTTGCACGATACCCACGGCGATGCCCGACATGGGGTCGTCTCTCAATCCTTGCTCGATGAGTGCGTCAAAGCGCGTCTTCAGCGCGTCGTTCGTCGTCTGTGCATATGCGGTGGGTACGACCAGCAGGAGGAGCAGAGCTACGCGCGCGCTTGTTCTCATATCCGTGTTCCAGCTCATGGACGTGTGGCCTGGGCAGGCGTTAGCCGGGCGTCGGTCGCGAGCTTACTCTCGCGCTCCCTAGGGCGCAAAACTCGTTGACTTGCTCGCGCGCCTGCCTTTAGATGAGCACAACCATCGAGGGTACATCCCTGACCGGCAAAGTCGTTCTCATTACCGGTGGCACCGGCTCTTTCGGTCGCCAGTTCATCGCTGCGACACTCGCCCACTGGCAGCCGAAAAAGATCATCGTTTTCAGCCGCGACGAGCTGAAGCAGCACGAGATGCGCAGCCAGTTCCCGGAAGGGACCGGCTCGCCGATGCGCTACTTCCTTGGCGACGTGCGCGACCGTGACCGCCTCGAGCGCGCTTTCACGGGCGTTGACATCGTGGTCCACGCCGCCGCGCTCAAGCAGGTGCCGGCATGCGAATACAACCCGTTCGAGGCGATCCAGACCAACGTCAACGGCGCCAAGAACGTGATCGATGCGGCCATCGATCAGGGCGTGGAGCGCGTTATGGCCATCAGCACCGATAAGGCCGTGAACCCCGTCAATCTCTACGGCGCGACGA
>CAYWSH010000016.1:0-37275 GCA_964460655.1 uncultured Terriglobales bacterium
GGTTCGGCACCGCGAACCGAACCTGGCCTTGATCCCGGTCCGGCACGCGCCCGGCTACCCCTCACCATCGCTCAGCCGGGCGCGAAGTTTCCCATCGTGGTCGTGGCCGCCTCTACCGGCGGCCCCGCCACGCTCATGAAGCTGCTGCCGGCGTTCCCCAAGGACTTCCCCGCCGCGATCATCGTGGTGCAACACATGCCCGGAAGCTTCACGGGACAGTTCAGCCAGCAACTGGGCGAGGTGTGCGCGCTGCCGGTGAAGGAAGCGGAAGCCGGCGAAGCGCTCCTGCCGTCACGGGTGTACGTGTGCCCGGGCGGGAGTCACTTGAAGATCTCGCAGAACGGCCGTGTGAACCTGGTCGAGGGCCCGCGCATCAACGGCTACCGGCCGTGCGCCGACGTCGCCATGGAGACCGCTGCCGAATACGCGGGCGGGCTCGCGATCGGCGTCGTGCTCACCGGCATGGGTAACGATGGCGTGCAGGGGGCGCAAGCGATCCGTCGCGCCGGCGGTTATGTGCTGGCGCAAGACGAAGCCACTTCGGTCATCTTCGGCATGAACGCGGAAGCGATCAAGGCCGGCGCGGTCGATGCCGTCGCCGCGCTCGAGAACATCCAGCCCGCGGTCGAGAAGCGCATCCTTTACCTGGTCGGCGCGGCGCAAGTCGGTGCGCTGTGAGCCGCGCCCGCACGCGCGAGACGGTGGTGCTGTTCACCGTGGGCGAAGCACGCTTCGCCATCGCCGCCAGCGCCGTGAAAGAGATCTGCGATCTCGCCGCGGTCACGTTGCTCGACCTCGGGGCACCGCGCCACACCGGCGCCGTGCGCCAGATGCTGCGGCGCAAGCGCGAGCAGCGGCTCGTGGTCGACGCCCGCATCTTTTTTGGACTCGGCGGCGACGTGCAGCACGTCCTGCTGCTGCGCCACGAGGGCGTAGCGGTGCTGGTCGGCGGTGTGGACCGCATGCAGGAGATCGCCACGCTCTATCGCCTGCCCAGCGCGTTCCACGGCAAGGAATGCCAGTGGTATCGCGGCCTGGCGCTGCTGCCCGAAGGCGTGGTGCCGGTGGTGCAGCCGGAATCGCTGGTCAAAGAAGTTGTGCGCGCCAAGCGCGCCGAGAAAGCCATTGCATGAGCGGGACTGCCAACATCACGAACGCGCCGGCCGACGTCACCGTGACGTTCGTCCTGTTCCCGCTGGGCAGCAAGCGCTTCGCGCTGCCCGCCGAGACGGTGACGGAGCTCGCGCAGCCGGATCGCTTGCACACATTCCCGCACACCAACGCGCTGCTGGCGGGCGTGTTGTTGCGTCGCGGCCGCATCGTGCCGGTGTGCGACGTCGCTCGTGTGCTTGCTGGTCCTAACGCGCCCGAACGACGCTTCTATCTGATCGCGCTGCGCGGTGCGGACCAAGCCGAGTGGCTGGCGCTGCCGGTGAACGGCGAATGCGAACTGCTCTCCGCCGGGATGATCGCGCCGACCGCGGGCCTGCCCGATCACGTGCGCGGCCTGCTGTCGCTCGCCGATGAGATCATCGAGGTCATCGACCTCGACAAACTGCTCGAGGTGAACGCATGAGCACTGCCCTCGACGCGACAGCCCCCAAGATCCTGCTGATCGACAGCAACGTATTCTTCGCCAAGCGCCTCAGCGGCGCGCTGGCGCAGGAAGGCATCGAGGCCGTCCACTGCACGCAATCGGCCTACGCGCTGACCATGGTGGAGTACCAGCCGCCGGCGGCGATCGTGTGTGCCACCAACCTGCGCGAGATGGGCGCGTTCGACATCCTGCCCATCGTGCACGGCGACGAAAAGACGGCGCACATCCCGGTCATTGCCATCGGCGATGGCGGCGACCAGGCGCTCATGGCCGCGTTCCGCGCGGGTTGCGCCGACTACATCGAGCGCCGCCTCGGCCCGGAGCAGATCGCCACGCACCTGCGCAACTTCCTGCGCAGCGAGCAGCACGGCTTCCAGCCCACGCAGATGCTCGGCACGGCCGACACCGTGTTGAGCGGCAGCCTTTCGCACCTCGACCTGCCCGGCGTGGTGCAGATGCTCACGCATTCAAAGCAATCGGGCGCGCTACACGTCAACACCAGCGGCACCGATGGCGTGCTGTTCTTCGACTCCGGCGAGATCACGCACGCCGAATCTGGCGACCTGATCGGCGACGATGCGGTGATCGCGGTCGTGCAGAACTGCAACGGCGCCGATACCGGGGGTTACAAGTTCGTGCCGGGCGCCAGCGCGGCCACCCGCACGGTGCTGCGCGACGCGACCAGCCTGTTGCTCGATGCGTTGCGCGTGCTCGACGAAGACAACAATGAAGCGGAGGTCCAGTAGTGTCGCAGCCCAGCGTGGTTTTCATCGACGACAGCGCCACCATGCGCGAAGTCATCAAGATCGCGTTCCGGCGCGAGAACATCGACGTGGTGACGTTCGCCGACGCGAACTCGGCGCTCGCGCAGATCGAACAGCAGCCGCCGGACATCGTCATCACCGACGTCATCATGCCCGACCGCGACGGCTACGACGTCTGCCAGCACATCAAGCAGCACGCGAGGCTCAGCGCGATACCGGTCATCCTGATGTCGGGCGTGGTGAACCGCACCGTTGCCGACAAGGCATTCGGGGTGAAGGCGGCGGAGCTGATCCGCAAGCCGTTCCAGCCGCAGGACCTGATCACGCGCGTGAAGCACCTGCTGCAGCCGAAGAGCGCCGCGCCGGTGACCGAGCCCGCGACTGCCGCTGCCGTCCTCTCGAACATTTTTGCCACGCCCCAGCGCCGCGGCAACGCGGTACTCGCGATGCCCGCGCCAGCCGCACCCGCACCCGCTGTTGCAGCGGTCGCGCACACTGCTCCACGCGCCATCGCAGAAAGCACACCGCCGGCGCCGGCGCCACAAGTTCGCACCATCGCAAGACCGGTGGAACCGGGCTCACAACGCATCGAAGTTTTGCGTTTGGAAGGTTTGGTGAAGAAGCTCCAGTCGGAGCTGGCAGCCGAGCGCGAATACTCCCGCGCTCTCGAAGAGCACATCAAGACACTGCAGGAAAGCCGCTAAAAAGAAGTACGTCAGTGCTCCAGGGCATCAGGAAGAGCCGCTCCTCCTGACGTACTGAGGCACTGACGTATTTATTATTCGCTTTTCAGGTACTTGATGAAGAGGACTTCGTTCTGCGCCTCGTTGTAGATGAGTTCATCGGCGCGGGAGCGCACGAGGACAAGGCCCAATCCGCCGCCGCGCAGGCCCTTCGCTTCGCGCACCTGGGCATAAGCGAGTGGATCGGCACTGTCGTTGCCGATGGCGGCGTGTTGCAAGCGCTCGAAGCTGAACCCGCGGCCCGGATCGGCGATGCGGTACATCAGGATCCCATGGCCCCGGACATACGCGACACGCACGCGCCGGGACGGATCGAAGCAGCCGCCCCATTCCACGGCGTTCATCACCAGCTCGCGGAAGCAGTCAGCGACGTCGTCGCGCAGCTCCAGCGGCAGGTCAGCATCGAGATGGCGCATGAAGTGGGCAATGCGCTCGGCGACGCAGCGCGTGCACGGTAGCGATAGCTCGATCCACTCCGCGGTGGCCGAATGCACCTCGATGCGCTGATCGGGCGCCGCACCGAGCCATTCGTCCACCAGCTCGCGCAGGTCGTGAGCATGGAACGGTTTGCGCAGGTAGCCATAGGCTTCCGCGCGGATGGCGTGGAGAACGTTCGCCGGGCTCTCATCGCCGGTCATGATGACGAAGCGGGTGTAAGGGCGGGCGGGAGCGCAACTACGCAGCACCTCGAGGCCATTGCCATCGGGCAGGCCGATATCGAGCAAGGCGAGGTCGAAATTGCGCTCGGCAAGAAGGGAGCGCGCGGCGCCTGCGGTGTGGCAGCGCACAACATCGTGCCCTGCCTCGTGCAATACGTCCGCGAGCAGTTGGGAAAGGACCTTGTCGTCGTCGACGACCAGGACAGATTGGGCGGTGATTGACATCTCTACTCTTTGCTCCTGTAGGCGTGATCGCCCGGCTGGCCCTTAGATTGCAATCTTTAGACCAATCAAGGAGTGGGACGTCTAAATCGCACCGGTGCGAAGAGATGCCACGTCAATGACTTACGACAGCACAACGACTTGCAGCTTGCGCCAGCGCAAGTTCGGCAGCGCCGCGCGCCCCTTGTCTCACGCGTGCGGCGCGACTGGTTTCACCCTTGCGACTGAGACGCCAGAAATCAGGGAGCGGAAGTGACCATCCTGCCGGTACAATCACCAGAACCTTCCCCCATCCACTTGGAACGGCGCAGCGTTCGCCGCCGCGAAGCGCGCCTGGAATATATGCCTGTGTTTGACCCGAGCAGCGCGCCGGCCCGGCGCTCCCAGCCCTGCTGGCGGAGTGCGTGGCGCATGGTGTGCACGGCCGTGCTTCTGCTGGCGTGTAGCTCCGCGCTGCGTGCCGCCGAGCCCGAAGCACCCGAAGATGCACAGCCACCGCTGGTCTTCCTTGCTGAAGTGGGCAGCCCCCCGCTCAGCTATTACGAGAACGGCGTGGCCAAGGGCATCTACATCGACATCACGAAGGCTGTGGCCGAGAAGATGCACCGCTCGATCCGCATCGAGCTCATGGACTGGAAGGCGGCCCAGGAGCGCGTCGCACGCGGTGAGGCCGACGGCCTCGTCTTCCTCGCCACCTCCGAGCAGCGCCGCGCACTGTTCGACTTCAGTGATTCCGCCTGGACGGACGACTACGGCATCTTCGTACGCAGCGGCGACATCCGCATCCACACTGTCGAAGATCTTGCCGGGAAGCGCGTCGGCGTGACGCGCGGCGGCTACCCGGTGCAATTCTTCCGCGACCAGCCGAGCACGCAGCTCGTCTTCTTCCAGAATTACGAGGAAGGCTTCGGGCTGTTGCGCTCCGGCGGCGTCGACGCGGTCGCCACGCACACCTGGCTGGCCACGTTTGCCATCCAGCAGCGCGGCTGGCGCGACGTGGCCCTCGGCCAGGCCGCATTCGTCTCGGTGCCCGCCGGTTTCGGCATTAAGAAAGGCAATCGCGAGCTCCTGCAGCAGCTCAACGTGGCGATCCAGGCAGTGAAGGCCGACGGGACCATCAGCCGGATCCACGACCGCTGGCATTCGCAAGACATTCTTTTCTTTTCGCGCGAGCGCTTTCAGCGGACCATCCAGTTCTACGTCCTCGGCTTCCTCGCGGTCGCGTTCGCGGCGATGGCCTTCTGGGTCCTCACGCTGAAGAAGCAGATACGCATCCGCAAGGCAGCGGAAACGGCCCTCTCGGCGAGCGAAGAGCGCCTGGCGAAGGCCTTTGCCGCGAGCCCGGATTGCATCGTCCTCGCCGACCTCGAGACCGGCGCTTTCGTCGACGTCAACCGCCGCTTCGAGGCGCTTTCCGGCCTGGCGCGCGAGCAGATCATCGGCAAGACCGCCAGCGAACTGGGTATGGTGTTCGATCCCGGCATGCGCGAGCGCGTGGTGAACCGGCTGAAGGAGACCGGCAGCGTGCACGACTTCGAGTACGACGTCCAGTTGCCGACTGGCCTGCATGCCAAGATGGAGCTGTCGGCCGCCGTGATCGAGTTGGACGGGCGCAAGGTCATCCTCGGCGTGCACCGCGACCTTACCGAGCACAAACGGGCGCAAGAAGCACTCCTGCGTACCGAGAGCCGCTTCCGCCAGCTGGTGGAGAACGCCAACGACATCATCTTTACCGTGGACCGGAACGGCCTCTGCCTTTCCATGAACCGCATGGGCGAAAAGATCACCGGCTACGCGCAGGAAGACCCGCGCGGCATGAGCTTCCAGCAGCTGGTCGTCCCGCGGCAGGCGGCGGTGGCGTGGGCCAAGCTGGAGCGCGTACTCGCCGGCGACGACATCCAGCCATTCGAGATCGACATCATCAGCCGCACCGGTAAGACCATCACGCTCGAACTCAACGTGCAGGCGCTCTACGAGAACGGCGTTCCCGTGGGCGCACAGGGCATCGCGCGCGACATCACCATGCGGCGGGAGCTGGAATCGCAACTGCGCCAGGCCCAGAAGATGGAAGCCGTGGGCCAGCTCGCGGCCGGCGTGGCGCACGACTTCAACAACCTGCTCACCGTCATCATGGGCAACTGCGAGGCCAGCACCGCGGAGATGCCGCACAACCATCCGCTGCAGGAATCGTTCACCGACATCCAAACGGCGGCGCAGCGGGCGGCGTCGCTTACGTCGCAGCTGCTCGCTTTCAGCCGCCGGCAAGTCATCCAGCCGCAGCCGCTGAACCTGAGCGACGTCATCGGCGAGACGCAGCGCATGTTGCGGCGCGTCATCGGCGAAGACATCACCTTCGAGTTCATCCCCGCCGCCGACCTTGGCCTGGTCAATGTTGACGAAGGCCAGATCCACCAGATCGTGATGAACCTGGCGGTCAACGCGCGCGATGCCATGCCGCACGGCGGTCGCCTCATCCTCGAAACGGCCAACGTGCTGGCCGGCGCCGAAGAGCTGGCGCAGTATCCGCAGATGCCCGCCGGCGACTACGTCCGCTTGTCGATCGCCGACAACGGCATCGGCATGGACGAGGCCACGCGCACGCGTATCTTCGAACCGTTCTTCACCACCAAAGAGATCGGCCGCGGCACCGGCCTTGGCCTCGCCACCGTGTACGGCATCGTGAAGCAGAGTGAAGGCTTCATCTGGGTGAGCAGCGCGCCCGGCCTCGGCGCCAAGTTCAGCCTCTACTTCCCCATGCTCGCTGCCAAGGTGGATGAGCAGCCCGCGCTGCCCGAACACGCGCACGCCTTCGCCGGCCGCGAGACCCTGATGCTCGTCGAAGACGAGAAGCCGCTGCGCGAACTGCTCACCAAACACTTGAAGCACAGCGGCTACGACGTCCTGACGGCGGAAGATGGCGATACGAGCCTGCAACTCGGCCGCTCGCTCGACGCACCGCCGGCGCTGCTCATCACCGACGTCGTCATGCCCGGCATGAGCGGCCCCGCGCTCTCCGATTCCCTGCGCGAGACCTTCCCTGACCTCAAGGTCCTGTATCTCTCCGGCTACAGCGACGAAGCGCTGCTGCGCCGCGGCGTCCTGCCCAATGGGACGTACTTCCTGCAAAAACCCTTCATGCTGAGCGCCCTGGCGAGCAAGGTTAGAGAGATCATCGACGCCGGGTAGAGGACTTGTGCCGTCCCTACAGGACTGCACGCACATGCGGCCCGCTCACCCGCCGTTGAAACGGCGGGCTATCGCATGTCGCGCCTCCGGCGCCTGAGCGTCTTAGTCCATTCCCGCTGTCATCCTGAGGCCGCGTGTTTGGCGGCCGAAGGATCTACGGGTTTCCGCGACGGTGGGAATACCTCAGCGGCTGAAGCCGCGCCCTTACGAAGGATGTCGGAGGCGTCAACGCGCGCGTCGGTGCGGTCGATGGGGCGGTGAGGTTCTTGCTTGGGCCGAGGCTGCGCCTCGGATGCGCTCGCGTGGCGAGCGCGCACAGCCGAGGGCGGCTGTGCCACACGGACCGTATCAGGACGAACAGCGTTAGCACCGCCACGAGGTGTGGTCGAGATGCCGAGGGCTTCGAGTTCGTCTTTGGTCTCGGACGGGAGACGATCTATGGGAGGACCGCTGAGCGGCGCGACGATGGCGAGGTCTTCGACGGAGTACGGAGTGGGCTGGTCGAAGGCGCCTTGCGGTTCCTGCGCGATGTCGAGGGTGACGTCTTCGGCGTTGGCGGGCTCGAGCTGGCAGTTGCGCAGGTTTTGGATGGCGAGCGAATAGACATAGGCCAACTGCCTGCCGAGCTTGAGGTCGATGGTGCCGTTGACCAGGCGGCGGGCCAGGTCGGTGAGGGCGAACTGGATGGAGTTTGCGTCTTCGAGCGGCGGGATCTGGCGGAGCGGGTTCGAGTGGTAGGTCTGGGTGTGGTAGTAGCAGAAGTTCTGGTGGCGCAGGGCGGGCGAGCCGCAGCGGATGCCGTTGACGCGGACGTGGCGGCAGCGCGGCGCCTGGGCCCGGGGAACGACTTCGTCGGTGTTACGCATGGGGGAGGGGGGCTCCTTTTGATATGTCGGCCTTTTGGGATCAAGGGGTTGCGGGCGGGGTATCTACGTAAAGTCTTGATAATTCAGGGAGGGTATTGAAGCGGCGGGAGTTGCGGTACAGAATTGCTTTAAGTTATTTACTGTGTACATGGGTGAGCATAGGGCTATTAGAGGAGATTGTCAAGGGCAATCGAAGGGCCAAAATCGAGACCTAACGCAGAGGACGAAGAGAAGCGCCGGAGGCGCGACATGGGATAGCCCGCCGTTTCAACGGCGGGACGAGTAGGGAGAAGGCAATGAGTCCCGTAGGGACGACACGAACCAAACCCGTAGATTCTTCGGCGGCCAGATCGGCCGCCTCAGGATGACGGCGCAAAGGTTCTGGTTGAAGAGATGTAACGGCAGCCCAGGTAGGGCCCGCGATAGCGGGGTCCTTCGCTCGCGCTCATCCCGCGCTGCGGGATTCGTGCTCTCTCAGGATGAGCGGAGGTTGAGTCGTGTCATGGAGGAGTGTGCGGCGGTTCCAAGGGGAACTTACTGTCCGCCGCCGCCGCCCTGCCCTTGCCCGCTGCCCGAACCAGACCCGCTGCCGCTGCCGGCACCGCCGCCGGTCGTCAGGTCGATCTGTTGTTCGAGGATGCGGCGAACCGGCTTTTCGTGGCGGTCGCGTACGATTTGAAATTCCACGTGAGGCGCGTTGGGACTGACCTGCACGTTAACGGACTGGCGCAGCGAGCCGTTGACCAACGTCTCGACCGGCAGCGATGCACGGTCGATGACGACGTCGTAGTTCCCTTCCCGCAGGTTGTAAAAGGCGAAGCTGCCGTCGTGGTCGGGCGTGGTGTAGCGCGCGCCCGGTTCGAGGCGAATGATGAGGCTATCAAGTGTGATATCGGCAGGCGCAGTCACCACGCCGGTCAGCGACGTCAACGGCGCGATGGTGAAGTCGGTGCGGATGCGGCCGCGCGGCGTTACGTGGATCTCGGCGAACGGCACGCCGACCGGTTCCGCGTCCGCGGGAAGTTCATCACGCGAGAGCGCGACCTGGTGGACGCCTTCGGGCACATCGATGAAGCGATAGTGCCCGGTCGCGTCGGAGAACGAAGTACGCGAGCCGTCGAGCGACACCGGGATGCCTTGCACGGTCTGCATGCCGGCGCGCAGCTCCTGCATCACCACGCCTTCCACGGCGCCGACCAGCGGCGCCTGGCGCGCGGTGTACTGCTCCATCGTTTCGCTGCCGCTCGCCGCGCCCCACCGCAGCTGGCGGCTGATGCGGAAGTACACGCTCCACTGGTTGTACGACGAGAGCAATGTCGCCACCGGCACACCCTGCCCGCCGAGTACGAAGATGCTGCCGGGGTTCAGGTCGGTGGTCAGGTTGCTGCGGAAGGCTTCCAGGCTGAGCGACCAGCCGCGGAAGAGCGGTGCGTTCGCGCCGATCACGGTGGATTGCAGCGTGTTCGTCGAGAACAGCGATCGGTTCACGAGATCGGTGCCCTGCTCGATGGTGCCGTAGAGCGCGAGCCGGCCGGCGTTGTAGCGCGCGGTGGCGCGATAGAACAACGTGTTCTTCGCCTGGCTGCCGGTGGTGTGCTGCCAGCGCGCCGCGCCGCCGAATCCGAAGCGCCGCCAGGTGAACGTGTCTTCGACCTCGGTCAGGCGCTGGTCGGTCATGACGCCGCTGACGCGCGTTTGCAGGTCGAGCAGCGAGACGCGCAGGTTGTGATGCTGCACGCGGCGGCTGAGCGTCAGCGCCAGTTGCTGGTTCGCAGACTCCGATGCCGGCCGGCCGGGCGCCGCCGATGAGTTGAAATCGATGCTGGTGAATTGCGCGCTGGCGCTGATCTTCCATGGCAGCGTGGCCGATACGCCGGCACTCTCGCTCGCCGTGTGGAACGTCGGCAGGTTCGCGTCGTGCGCGAGATTGTTCTCGTAGCGGCTGGCCGAGCCGAAGATCTCGAAGTCCTTGAACGGACGGAAGCGCGCATCGGCGAACGGTCCGCGGCGATCGCCGATGAAGTAGCCGGCGAGCGGCAGGTACGAATTCGTCTCGTAGATGTAGTTGGCGCGCGCGCTGAACTTTTCCGATTCCCACGCCGGACCGGCGATGTAGGAAAGCTTGCCGGTCTTGCCGGCGTCGTCGCCGTCGCCGCTCGATGCGGTCGCTTCGCCGTAGAGGCGCAGTCGCTTGGTCGCGCGCAGCGACGATTGCACACTGACCGAATCCGACGAAAGGAAGTCGCGGCCGGCGGTGAACAGCGACGGATGCGCGGCGACCTCGCTCGCGCTGCTCGTCGTGTGCAAGTAACGCACGCCGAGCTGCCAGTTGTCGCTGAAGCGCTCCTGCCAGCTGGCGCCGAACACAGCTTGTGGCGCCGGCACGCGGAACGGCATGCGCGGGCCTTCGGTCAGCGTCTCGCGGCCTTCGAAGAAGCGTAGCGTGCGGTGCGTGTTCGACATTTCGACGGTGACACCGCGCGCGCTCAGCTCAGGCGTGAACAGGTTGTGGAACGGATTCGAGACGAGCGCGAGCGGCGCGTGGAAGTCGCCGCCGCTGACCGCCCAGTGCTGGCCGAACAACGACACGCCGCTGAGACGCGCATAGTTGTCGCCGAGGCGAAAGCTGCCCTGGCTGCCGTAGCCTTCGAAGTTCACGCTGAGCAGGCCGATGCCTTGCAGGAAGTTCTGGAACTTGAAAGCCACGCCCGAAGTGTCGGCAAGATGCTGGCCGGTGCTCGCCTGATAGACGCCTTGAATAGCGACCTCGGCTTCGCCGGCGCCGCGCGGTAGGCGCGGAACCGGCGCACCGGCAACGACCAGCGCGGGCGCACTTTGCCCCGCGCGGCCGCGCGATGAAGAATCGCCGGTAGCAACCGTTGTGCTCGCGCTCGCGCTCGCGCTCGCGCTTGCGGGTGCTTGTGACGTCCCGGACGTCGAGCCAATGGTCGTAGTCGCGGTAGCGCTCACGACGGGGCGTTGCTCAGCGACCGAATCACCATCCTCCGCTGAAGCGGAAGCGTGGGGCACGCGATCCGTTGCAGTGCTATCGCCGGCGGGCAGCTTTACATCCGCTGCGTCGAGAGCAGCGATCTGCGGCAGCGTTCGCGGTCGCAGCGACGCGGCGCTGACAAGTAGCGCGTCGAGCGCGTCGGCATCGTTACGGATCGCGAGGGGAGCTGGCGCGGCCGCTGGCGGCGCGATGTCGCCGCAAGCGCCGGCATTCGGGGCGCAGGCCGCGGACTTGCGCGCGTCCCAGCACAGCGCCTGGTGTTCGACGCCGTCTTTGCCGACGATAAAGGCGATGGCGCGCAGGCCGCGCGCCGAGCACTCCTGCTGCGCGGAAGCGGCGACCGCCGCGCTCAGCACGAGGGCGAGCGCGGCGAATCGTTGCATCCGCTGCTGGAGGCCGAGGTTCACAAAGGTCTAACGGTTCGCCTGCGCGGTGATGGTGGCGACCGCTTCCTGGATCTCGCCAGTGCCGATGTCGACGCGAGCGCGCACCTTGTACGGCACGGCGGGCAGCGGATCGCGCAGCGGGAAGACGAAGCGCTGGTCGCGCAGCGGCAGCACCGGAAGCTGCGTGAACTCGAGGCGGCTCACGACCTTGCCGTCGCGGTCGATGATCTCGAGTTGCCCGTTCGGGCGGAAGTGCATGCGGCCGCGGTTCTGCAGGACGACCACGGCGTTCCACTTGGGCGCAGTCGCGTCAGCCGCCGCGTCCTTGCGCGGAGCGATCGGCTCGAGCGTGATGAGTTTCGTTTCGCCCTGGATCGGCGGATTGCCGACGACGACGTAGATCGCCGTCACGACGCGCACCGCCATCTGCATGCCCATGGCTTGCGTCTGGCCGGCAGGCGGCTGCGAGGTGAAGCCGGCGGCGCAGTGATAGCTGCCGTCGGGCGTGCCTTCCGGAACGCGGATGGTGTAGCGCACGGCGAGCTGCTTGCCTTCGAGCTCGATCTCCATCGGATTGACGGTGAGCCACGTGCGGCACGAATACGGCTGCTCGGCGGGCAGATTGCGCTCGAACTGCGGCGTGTCGGCGGCGTCGATCATGAAGTCCAGCAGTTCGGTGCGGACGCGCACGTTGCCGCCGCTATCGTTCGACAGCGTGAGCAGGCCGGAGCGCTGTTGACCGGCGCCGAGCTGCAGGTCGAGGCGCATGGGCGCAAGGCCGAGTCCGACCTGCGCGCACGCGGGCGCGGCGAGCGCGAGCAGCGCGATGACGATTACTGCACGTCGACGGTATAGGTGAGTGGAAGTGTGCATGATCCAGCTTTCTTTGCCCATGAATCGGCGAATGTGTAACTAAGGTTGACCGTGAATGTCTGGACGCCGTTGCCATGGATGATGTTCGACGAGGCGAGCGTCCCACCGGCGCTGAGGGACTGATTGGCACCACAGGTAATGGTCGTCGAACCAGTAGCGCTCGTGCACGCGACCGTGATGTCTGTCGGCGAGATAGGAATGCCGCCACACGTGGTCGCTGAAGTCACGCTCAGCGTCGCCACCAGGTTCCTGCCGCTGTTCTTCGGCACTGTGAAGTTCACGGCCACCGAACCGCTCGGCGCAGCTCCGTCAGGATCCGTGGCCGAGATGGCCGGCGAACCATTGTTCGAGCCGGTGATCGAGGTGATGGTCGGGTTGGCGAAGTAGAAATAACCGAGCCACGCGATACGGAGGAGCGGAGAGACGGGTTGGCGCAGTGCCGGCACGCCGGCCCACGCCAACCCCGTCGTTGACAGGATCGCGATGACAAGTATCGAGCTTGCTTTTCGCATCAACGATGTCTCCGTTTGCGCCGGACTATGTGGCGCTGATGGTGAACGTCACCGTGGCCGTGTACGAACCGGTCGGGTAGATCGGGTCGTTGGTCAGGCTCCACGCGACCGAGCCGGAGTTACCGGCGCCGGCCGAGTGCGCGTCTGCACCGAACGTCGCGACCGAGGTCGCGGAGCTGGTGCTGGCGTTCACGGAACCGCTGCAAGCCGTACCCGGGCCAGTCACCGAGCAGGTGTAGGCCAGGACGTCGCCAGCGGTCGGCGGAGCAGCCACCGAAGGACCGTTGGTCGCCGCGGTGAAGTCCGTGGTCACCTGGGCAGTGATGCTGCCGGTGCCGCCGACCTTGGTCGTACGGATCTTGTAGGTGAAGTTGGTGGTGCCGGTGAACGGCGTGCTGAAGTTGGTGGTCGCGCTCGACATCGCCGTGTTGGCGGTGTTGATCTGGATGCCCGCTTCCGCACCGACCGTCAAGTTCAAGTTGGTTGTGCCGCTGCTAGCGAACTGCGCGTGGGCAAAGGTGCTCACGAACAGGGCCAGCAGGGCGACGGCAAAGATCTTCTTCATGTATTGCTCTCCTTATCAGATTGCGCTGATGGTGAATTGCACTGTGGCCGTGTAGGTCCCGGTCTGGTAGTTGGGGTCGTTGGAGACCGTGAAAGTGAGCGGCAAACTGTAAGGGTTAGCGGCGCCGCAAGGGTTGCCGCCATTGGTGCAGCCGCTGGAGTTCGGAAGCGTAAGGACGGTGGTGGACGTGCTCGTGCTCAAGGTTTGGGTGGACACGCACGCCGTTCCGAAACTCGCGCTACCGCAGCTGTACTGCACCACGTTACAGGCCACCGATGGCGCCGTTGCCGGCGACCCACAGGCAGCAAAATCACTGTTCGCTTTCACCGTGATCTGGCCGCCGCTCAAAGTGCGCGCGTAGTACTGCAACGTCAACGTCGTGGTGTACGCGCTAAAAAGCGCGGCGCCGCGAATAAGAGTGGCCGTTGCCTGTACAACATGCAGCTTGCCGGCGGCGCTGGTCGTTACGCTGACTGAATGTGTCGTGTCGGTGACAGTTCCCTGCCCGAACAGACTCGCACTCAATATCAGTACCCAGCACAGCACGAGAGCTTTGCGCGACATGCCTGATCACTCGCTTCCCAACGATGTGCCTCGCCGAGGTTGCAGCGGGCACTCCCAACCGCAGAGCGTGAGCTCCACGGCCACAGGTGGAAATGCATGCCGTCTGCCAACCGGTGCGCGCGACCGGACAATGTACGGAAGTGTTGATTTGGTGCGGCTTAGCGAGGGGTGAGCGGGTTTTCAACAGGCGTGAGCCCGGGTGAGACACGCGCGACCGTCTCAGGAGCGAGACGGTCGCGGCGAGACACAGCCATGCCGCGCGCAGCAGAGAACAGCCTGACTTGTAACCTTTCCCGTCGTCGTGCATCATCCCGTCATGACTTGGCTATCGCGCACGTCGGTACTCGCTGCACTGGTGCTCATAACGGGCGCGGCGCAAGCACAAGGACGTGGCTATCCCGCGCCTCAGGTGGCTTCAGCAACCGGGGAGACGGCGCCCGACTTCACGCTCAAGGACCAAGACGGCAAGGACTTCAAGCTCTCCAGCCAGCGCGGCCACTGGGTGCTGCTGTTCTTTTATCGTGCGTACTGGTGACCCTACTGCATGACGGAACTGCGCGAGTTCGCGCAGCGGAGCGAAGAGTTGGAAAAGCTGGGCGTCCGGCTGGTGCCGATCAGCGTGGACGACCAGGCGCACGCGCACGACGTGTGGGAGAAGGCGGGCGCGAAGAAGTTCACGATCCTGAGCGACCCGGACCTGGCGGTGATCAAGCGCTATGGGCTGCTGCATGAGAATGGCGGCGCGGCGCACGGCAGCGGAGACATCGCGCTGCGCACGACATTGCTCATCGACCCGGAAGGGCGCGAGCGCTGGCGGCGGGTGAGCAAGTCCGTTCCCGACATCCCGAAGCTGGACGAGACGCTGGCGGACATCAAGAAGGAACAGGACCGAGCGACCGCGAAACCATAGGCAGCCTAGCCAGCGGACGTTCATGTACGGTCGTCTGCCGTACGTCTCTTGACGTGTCCGGCGGATGGCCGTACAATGTCTCCATGGCCCAGACATTACGAGCCCTCAAGGAAGAACGCCTGGAGGCGCGCATTGCGCCCGAGCAAAAGCGACTGATCGAGCGGGCGGCGCAGCTGCGCGGCACGACGGTCACCGAGTTCGTGGTGGTGAGCGCGCAACAAGCAGCGGTCAAGACGATCCACGAGCATGAGGTGATGGGTCTGCGCGATCGGGCGCGCGATGTCTTCGTAAAGGCTATCCTGCATCCACCGGCGCCAACGCGCGCAGCTCGGCGAGCTGCGCGGCGTCATCGCGAACGCCTGGGAACCTAGGTGGCGGAGCGCGACCGTCCATCCCGATTCATCGTCGAGCCGCTCGGGCCGCAGCATGATCGCGCGGCCTTCTCCTGCGGCGTGCCCGCACTCGATACCTACCTGCACCAGCAGGCGGGACAAGACTTCAAGCGACGCGCAGCAGTGCCCTTCGTCCTGACAGACGGCGGCGGGACGATTGCGGGTTATTACACGCTGTCGCAATTTGCGGTCGAGTTGGATGAGCTGCCAGCCTCGATAGCGAAGCGACTAGCGAAGTACCCCATGGTGCCGGCGACGCTGCTAGGTCGGTTGGCGGTCGCAAGCGCTTATCGCGGCCAGGGCCTGGGCGAACTGCTACTTATGGATGCACTCCACCGCAGCCTGGAGTCGAGCCGGCGGGTCGCGTCTGCCGCCGTCGTGGTGGATGCGAAGGACGCCGGCGCCTTGGCGTTTTACAGGAAGTATGGATTCATCGCATTACCGCGAATCGAGCGACGGCTCTTCCTGCCGATGGGCACGATCGAGCAGCTGTTCAGGTGATCTGGACGCTTCACGACACCGCTTCCGCGTACTCCGGAACATCACTGGCACTGACTCGCTCGTCCTCGTCCTTCTCGAGCGCGACGTGCGTCTTGGCGACCAGCACGTAGATCGAGGGCACGACGAACAGCGTGAAGATGGTGCCGATGATCATGCCGGTGACGAGCATGATGCCGATGCTGTTGCGGGCGCCGGCGCCCGGTCCGCGGGCGAGCACGAGCGGCGTGTGGCCGACGACGGTCGCCGCGGTGGTCATCAGGATGGGTCGCAGGCGCGTGCCGGCGGCTTCGATGACGGCGTCAACTTTCTTCCGGCCGCGTTCCTGCAAGTGATTGGCGAACTCGACGATCAGGATGCCGTTCTTGGAGACGAGTCCGACGAGCGTGATAAGGCCGACCTGGCTGTAGATGTTCAGTGTGGTCAGGCCCATGAAGCTGAACAGCAGCGCGCCGGAAAGCGCAAGTGGCACCGAACCGGCGAGCACGATGAACGGGTCGCGGAAGCTTTCGAACTGCGCCGCCAGCACCAGATAAATGAGCACGCCGGAAAGCAGGAAGACGCCGAGGAAGCGGCTGCCTTCGGTGCGCAACTGGCGCGATTCGCCGGCGTAGTCGATGGTGTAGCCCTGCGGCAGCGCCTTTTTGGCAGCGTCTTCCATGAAGGTGAGTGCCTTGTCGAGCGGCACACCGGGCGGGATGGCGCCTTGCACGCGCACGGCGTTCAACTGCTGGAATTTCTTCAGGCTGCGCGGCTCGGTGGTCGTCTTCAACGTAGCGAAGGTAGAAAGCGGCACGAGCTGGCCGTTCGCGCCCGTTACGTACATCTGGGTGAGCTGGTCAGGCGTCAGCCGCTCGGTGCGCTTGACCTGCGGGATGACTTTGTAGCTGCGTCCCTGGATGCTGAAGCGGTTCACGTAATTGCCGCCGAGCATGGTCGAAAGATCGCGGCCCACTTGCGACATGTCAACGCCTTGCGCGCGCAGCTTGTCACGGTCAAAGACGACCTCGGCCTGCGGCTGGTCGAACTTGATGTCGGAGTCGGCGAACATGAACATGCCGCTCTTCATCGCTTGGCCGACCAACTGATTGGCGAACTGCACGATGCGTTCCGGCTCAGCCGACGACTGGATGACGATGTCCACCGGGAAACCGCCGGCGCCGGGCAAAGGTGGCGGGGTCAGGGGGATGACGCGCAGGCCGGCGATCTTCGAGAGCGGCCCCATCGATTCGACCATCAACTGCTGCGTGCTCTTCTTGCGCTCGCTCCACGGCTTGGTGGCCATGCCGCCGAAGCCGCCGCTGGGCGAGATGATCTGGAAGGTCGCGTCCTTCTCCGGAAAGGAGCGGTAGACCTGCTCGATCTGGTCGGCGTACAGGCGCGTCTGGTCGATGGTGGCATTCGCGGGCGACTGCACGACGCTGAAGGTGAAGCCCTGGTCCTCGGTGGGCGCGAGCTCGCGTTGCGAGAACATGTAGAACGGCACAATGAGCGCCGCGACAATGATCCACAGCGTCAGCACGACCGGCCGATACTGCAACGTGCCGGCGAGCGTGCGCGTGTAGGCGCTACGCAGGCTGTCGAAACGGCGGTTCACGAAGCCGGCGAAGCCGCGGTCTGATTGGCCGGCGCGCAGCAGCTTGGAGCCCATCATGGGCGAGAGCGTGAGCGCGACGATGCCCGATACGATGACGGCACCGGCGAGCGTAAAGGCGAATTCGCGGAAGAGTGCGCCCGTCAGGCCGCCCTGGATGCCCACCGGCGTGTAGACGGCGGCGAGCGTGATCGTCATGGCGATGATGGGACCGACGAGTTCGCGAGCAGCGTCGAGCGCGGCGCGTACCGGCGGCTTGCCGAGATGCAGGTGGCGCTCCACGTTCTCGACCATGACGATGGCATCGTCCACCACCAGACCGACACTGAGCACGATGGCAAGCAGCGTCAGCAGGTTGACGGTGAAGCCGGCGATCAGCATCAAGAACACGGCGCCGATGAGCGAGATCGGGATAGCGACGACCGGGATGAGCACCGAGCGGAACGAGCCGAGGAACAGGAAGATGACGATGATGACGATGACCAGCGTCTCGGTGAGAGTGCGCAGCACTTCGCGGATCGAATCTTCGATGTAGGCCGTCGCGTCGTAGGGCACGCCGACCTTGATGGCGGGCGGCAACTGCGCGCGGACGTCAGGGATGGCGGCGCGGACTTCGCGGATCACGTCGAGCGTGTTGGCCGTGGGCAGCACCCAGATGCCGATGAACGTGGCCGACTCGCCGTTGAAGCGCACTTCCGAGTCGTAGGTCTCGGCGCCGAGGACGACGTCGGCGATCTCGCCCAGGCGAACCACCGTGCCCTTGTCCTCTTTGATCACCATCTGCTTGAAGTCGTCGGCGGTCTTCAGGTCGGTGTTGGCGACCAGGTTCACCGAGACCATCGAGCCCTTGGTGCTCCCGAGCGCAGAGAGATAGTTGTTGTTCGCGAGCACCGTGCGCACTTGCGCCGGCGAGATGCCGAGCGCGGCCATGCGGTCAGGCTTGAGCCAAATGCGCATGGCGAAGGTGCGATTGCCGAGGATGTCGGCGCGCTGCACGCCACTGATGGCGGTCAGCTTGGGCTGGACAACGCGGGTGAGGTAATCGGTGATCTGGTTCGCTTCGAGCTCCGACGAGGAGAAGCCGATGTACATCGCCGCGATCTGCTGGTCGGCGGTCTGCAGGTCGATGATCGGCACTTCGGCTTCCGGCGGCAGGTCGTTGCGCACCTGCGCGACCTTCGCCTGGATCTGCGTGAGGGCAGCGTTGGTGTCGTAGTTCAGCTTGAGGTGGACGGTGATGCTGCTGAAGCCCTGCGAGCTGGACGATTCCAGATAGTCGATACCGTCGGCGCTGGCGATGACGCGCTCCAGCGGCGTGGTGATGAAACCGCGTACCAGATCAGCGTTCGCGCCGACGTAGACGGTGGAGACCTGGATGACGGCGATGTCGCTGCGCGGATACTGCCGCACGCTCAGCGCCCGGATGGACTGCAACCCAGCGATCAGGATGACCAGGTTGACGACGATGGCCAGTACCGGCCGCTTGATGAACAGGTCGGTCAGCTTCATGTCACTGGTCCTCGGGCTTCGGCTTGGGATTGTTCCCGGGCTGGACGCTGTTGTTCACCTGCACGGCAGCGCCGTTGCGCAGCTTGAAGACGCCCGCGGTCACGACCTCGTCGCCGCGATTGATGCCGCTGACCACGCCCACCTGGTCGCCGCGCGAGCCTTCGAGCTTCACGAACTGCTGGCGCACACCCTTGTAACTCTTCCCCTGCGGATCTTTTAGTTCGGCAACGACGTAGACCGAGTCGCCGAAGGGCGCATAGCTGATTGCCGATGCGGGAATGGCGAAGACTTGCTTGCTGGCGCCGACGGCCAACTCCACGTTGGTGAACATACCGGGGCGGAGCTTTCCTCCCGGATTCGGCACCGTCGCCTGTACCTGCACGTTGCGCGTGGCGGTGTCGACGACGGAATCGAGTGCGTTGATGCGGCCGGTGAATTGCGCGCCGGAAACCTGGTCCGTGGTCAAGCGGACGCTTTCACCGGGGCGGATCTGGCTAAGGACCTGTTGCGGGACACCGAAGTTCACGTAGATCGGATCGAGCGATTGCAGCGGGACGATGGCCGCTCCCGGCGCGAGATACTGCCCCCGGTTCGCCTGCCGAATACCGAGCACGCCGGAAAACGGCGCGCGAATGGTCTTGCGCGCGATGGTGGCACGCACTTCGGCGACCTGCGCTTCCAACTGCTTGTGTTCGGCGGCGGCACGGTCGTAGTCCATCTTGGAGATGACACCGTCGCGCGCGAGCTGCTCGGCCCGGCCGTGATTCAGGCCGGCGAGGTCACGCTGCGCCTCCATCGCGGCCAACTGGGCACGCTCCTGGCGCGTATCGAGTTCAAGCAGGACTTCACCTTCTTTCACGAACTGACCGGAATCAAAGGTGATCTTCTCGACGGTGCCGGGCAAATCAGCGCTGACGGTGACACCGTGAATGGCCGCCAGGGTACCGACCGCAGTGAACGTGGAAGGCCACGTGGCGGGTTGCGCCACGACGGTGGTGACCGCTTCCGGCGGGGGCGCGAACGACGACGCCTGCACCGCCGACTTCACCTGCTGCATCTTCATGAAGCCCAGGCCCGCCAGCAGAACGGCCACAATGGCCAACATCAACAGCATTCGCTTCAACATGTGTTTTTTCGTCCCCGAAGTTAAGACGTTTATGAGTGCCGGTTTTCGACAGGTCCCGCTTAACGTGTATCTGATTTCACCGGGCGGCGAAGGATTCAGAACTTCGCGGTGGAACAACAATTTTACGTGATGGATGGCGGTCGGCGCAGCAGCGGGAACGTCACAAGTTCATTGTGACAGGCCTCCTTTACAGAAGTTAGGTAGGATGCAGGCGCGTAACGGAGGAGCTTTGCATGGGACGCAGCATCGCGGCGATCTTCGCTGGGCTGGTAACGGTGACCTTGTTATCACTGGGTATCGATGAAGTGCTGCACCTCACCGGCATCTATCCGCCGTGGGGAGAACGCATGTCGGATCCCCTGTTCGTGCTGGCGACGGCGTATCGCTCGGTCATCGGCGTGCTCGGTGGCTACATCGCGGCGCGACTGGCGCCCGGCAAGCCGATGAAGCATGCAGTCGTGCTGGGCGTGATCGGGACGGTGCTGGCCATCGGTGGCGCCATCGCGACCTGGAACCTGCCGATCGGGCCGCATTGGTATCCGCTGGCGTTGGCGGTGACGGCGCTGCCGCTGAGCTGGTTCGGCGGATGGCTGCGCGCACGAAGATGACGACCACGCACGAAATGCGCTTTGTCGCAACACCGGCGAAGGGAGAGGTGTCGGCATTGTTCATGCGGCCGGCGAGCGCGACGCATATTCTCGTTTTCGCCCACGGTGCCGGGACAGATATGCGGCATGCCACGTTGCAGACGATCGCCGAGCGGCTGGCGGAACAGAGCATCGCCACGCTGCGTTACAACTTTCCCTACACGGAGTACAGGACCGCGCGTGATTCGCCCGAGACCTGCACGGCGACGGTGCGGTCAGCGGTAGCGGCAGCGCATAAGGCGGCGCCTGACTTGCTACTGCTGGCCGGCGGGCATTCATTCGGCGGACGGATGACGTCAACGGCCGCGTCGGAAGCACCGCTGGAGCATGTCCGCGGACTGGTCTTCTTTTCTTTCCCGTTGCACATGCCGAAGCAGCCGAGCACAAAGCGCGCACCGCATTTGAGCGGGGTCAAAGTGCCGATGCTCTTCTTGAGTGGCACGCGCGATGACCTCGCCGATCTCAAGCTACTGAAGGGCGTCGTCGCCCAGCTGCCGAGCGCAACGCTACATCTGCTCGACACCGCCGACCACAGCTACCGCACGCTGAAGCGCGCGCGCACGAGCACAGAGGATGTGTTCGTTGAAATAGCAAGAACGGTGGCGGAGTGGGCGTGTTCCCTCAGCGGCTAAAGCCGCATTCCTCGCACAGGCCTAAACGGCGCAGCTGAAGCTGCGCCCCTCCGAGAGCTGAACTCGGCTCAGTTAATACCGCTCATCCTGAGCGAAGCGGTGCACGCGAAGCGGGCGCAGCGTAGTCGAAGGACCCCGCGACCATCCGCAGCAGAGACGCCGTCGACGGTTTCTTAACCGGGAGCTCATGAGAAAGCTCGCAGCCACCGTGATGTTGCCAGCTACGTAGGGGGCCTTCGACTGCGCGAATCCGCCTTCGGCGTATTCGCTGCGCTCAGGATGAGCGGTCGTGTTTAGATTCATTCGTAACGCAAGGCGACTGAGAGGTCGACGCGGGCGGCGCGGCGTGCCGGCAGCCAACTGGCGATCACGGCAGTCAGCAATAAGAGGATAGCGGCGCCAGCGAACGTAGGGACATCGAGCGGGCGCATATTAAAGAGGAGGCTGGCGACCCAGCGCGCCAGCGGCAGCGAGAGCAGCAGGCCCGCAAGGAGACCCGTGAGGGTGAGGCCGATGGCCTGACGGATCACGAGACCGAGAACTTCGCCGCGCGGCGCGCCGAGGGCCATGCGCACGCCGAGTTCGCGCGTGCGGCCAGCCACACGATAGCTCAGCAATCCATAGAGTCCGACGACGGTCAGCAGCATGCCGAGCGCGGCAAAGAAGCCGGTGATCATGGTCAAGACTTCTTCGCGACCGACGGAGTCGTGCAATACCCGGCGCATCGAGATGGCATCCAACAGCGGCGCGCCCGGCACGAGGTCGGCCAGCACGCGGCGCGCCGAGGCGACCGCAGCTTCCGGCTGGCGCGTGCGTAAGAGCAGATGTAAGCCATTCACGCCCCCTTTCAGCTGCATGAATGGCATGTAGACAATGCGGGGCACGGCATCACGCATGTTCTTGTACTTGGTATCTTCCACGACGCCGGCGACGGTGCAGCCGATATCGGCCGACGCGGCTTCGGAGTCGCGCAGGAACCCGCCGATGGCACTGCGCCCCGGAAAGTAATTGGCGGCGGCGGACTGGTTCACCCAGCACGCATCCGGTTGGCCGGCGCGATCCGTTTCCGCCACGTCGCGTCCAGCAAGCACGCGCGTACCGGCGGTGGCGAAATAGCGTGGTCCGACGCGATTGAAATATGGCGAGTCGCGGCGCTCACTGCCGTCAGGCAGGATCGCTTTGAGTTCCAGGCTCGACTCCCACTCGCTGAGTAGCGGGATCGATTCGGCCGTGACCGCATCAACGCCGGGCGACTGTTGCAGCCGCGCGACGATCTGTTCGTAGCGCGCGACACTCTGCGCTGCCGGCACGCCCTTCAGTTCCGTCGGGATGAGGACGACATCTTCGGTGGCGAAGCCGGGATGCTGCGCGAGCAGGCGATACAGCGTCCCGGAAAATAAGCCGGCGGCGACCAGCAGCATGGCAGCGAGCGCGACCTGACCGGCGACGAGCAGACCTTCCAGGCGAGTGCGTCCCGCGAGCGTCTGCCATCCTTGCTTGAGGTTGCTCATCGGATCGATGCGTGCTGCGCGCAGGCCGGAGGGCAGGCCGCAGACGAGCGCCGCAAAGATCGCGACCGCCGTAGTAAAGACCAGCACGCCGAGATCGGGTGAGAGGTCGAGGAGCAGCGCGTTGCGGCGCATGAGCGCCGCAACGATCGCGGCGGTGGCCCAATGGGCGAAGAGCAAACCCAGCGCGGCGGCCAGCGTTGCGAGCAGAGCACCTTCGACGATGAGCTGGCGCAGCATGCGAGCGCGTGCCGCACCGAGCGCCGCCCGTACGGCGAACTCGTGCCGGCGGGCGCTGGCGCGCGCCACCATCAGGCCGGCGAGGTTCGCGCAACAGACCAGAAGAATGACGCCGACGAGCGCCTGCAAGGCGAGCAGCGGCTGGCGATACTGGTCGCGCACCCAGGCGCGGCCGGTGCGGCCGGGGGCCACGCCCATCTTCGTCTTCGTCCAGAACCCGCGCCGCAGCAGACCTTTGGGATCGGTGTCGAGCAGGATGCCGGGGGCCAGGCGCTCGACGTCGGCGCGTGCCTGCGCGAGGTCAATACCGGGGCGTAGGCGTCCCATGAGCGTCAGCCAGAGTGTCGTGCCCGAGTGCCGTTGCTTCTCACTCCCGGAAGTCCAGGGGAACTCCAGCGGCACCACGATCTCGGGACGCGTGCCGATGTCGGTACCCTCGAAGCCGCGCGGCATCACGCCGACGATCGTCGCCGGCGTGCCTTCCACGTTCAGCACGCTGCCCAGCGCGCTCAGGCTGCGGTGGAAACGCGCCTGCCAGAATTCCTCGCTGATGACCGCGACCCATCCGTCGCTGCCGCCACGTGGCAGATCATCGGCGGCGGTGAACAGGCGGCCGAGCGCCGGCTTTACGCCGAGCGTGGTGAAGGCATCGCCGCTCGCCAGAGCACCACGCAGCTTGCGCGTCTCACCGTTGTCGGTGACGTTGAGGTTCCGCGGATTCCACGCCGCCATGCCGCTGAACACCTGGTTGCGTTTGCGCAGCTCGTCGAACATCGGACCGGAGAGGCCGTAGTCCATCTTGCTGTTGCTGAAGGTGAGGCGAACGAGCTCGTCGGGATTCGCGACCGGCAGGCTACGCAGCAGCAGTGCGTGCGTGAGGGTGAAGATGGCGGTGTTGCCGCCGATGCCGAGCGCCAGCGTCAGGACCGCGACTGCGGTGAAACCCGGCGACTTGCGCAGCATGCGCGCGCCAAAGCGCACGTCCTGCCACAGCGATTCGAGGCTGGGAAGGATGTCGGCGCGGCGCGTGTCTTCCTTCATCAGGGCACGATTGCCGAAACGGGCGTAGGCGTCGCGCTCGGCCGCGTCGCGCTTCATACCGGCGGCGAGGTTGTGCTCGATGCGCATCTCAAGGTGTGAGCGCATCTCGTCATCGAGTGCCGCATCAAGTTGCCGGCTGCGGAAGAGCGCGGTGAACCGCGACCACACGGACATCCAAATCTCCTATGCGAAACGCATCACGGCATTCACGCCGCGGACGACGCGCCGCCAGTCTTCTTCCGCGCGCGCCATTTGCTTCCGTCCGGCGGGCGTCAACCGATAGAACCTGGCGCGCCGGCCGCTTTCGCTCGTGCTCCACTCGCTCGTGATCCAGCCCTGCTGCTGGATGCGGTGCAGCGCGGGATAGAGCGAGCCCTCCTCGACGCGCAGTAACGCGTCGGAGACGCGCTCGATATGGAGCGCGATGCCGAATCCGTGCATCTCGCCGAGCTGCGCGAGAGTCTTCAAGATCAATAGGTCGAGGTTCACGTTGTTCCCTAGGCGGCTAGGGTACGGTACTGCCGCCCTCCCCTAGATGTCAAGGGGAAGGTTCGAGGCAAATAGTCGTTCGTGGCCGAAGAGCCTGCGCTCGGCGCGAGCGCGGTTAGCGGTCGTGGGGTCCTTCGGCCAAAAGATGGCCTCAGGATGACTGTCTAGCTTTTTCTTTATTCTGTAACCTTTCCCTTAGTCTCCGGTATCCCTCCATGAAAGACGAACCTGGCCTGATGAATGACGCGCGCCGCGACGAGGAGCTGATGCTGTACGTGCGCAATGGTGTCTGCGAGATGCTCGGGGTGTTGTTCGAGCGCTATCACGTGCCGCTGTTCAATTTCTTCTACCGGCTCACGGGGAACCGCACGCTCAGCGAGGACCTGGTGCAGGACGCGTTCTACCGGATCCTGAAGTACCGGCAGAGCTACAAGCCGGGGAGCTCGTTCCGCACGTGGATGTACCAGATCGCCCGCAATGCGCGTACCGACCAGTTCCACCGGCAGCCGCGCGAGGTCGAAGAGGAAGCGGCGCCCCTGGCGGTAGTGCTGCCGATCGACCCGGTACACGAGCAGCAGCAGGTGGCGCTGTTGCAGAGGGCGCTGGCTGAACTGCCCGACGACAAGCGCGAGTTGCTGGTGCTGAGCCGCTTCCAGGAATTGAAGTACGACGAGATCGCCACGCTGCTGGGGTGCGAAGTAGGAACCGTGAAGGTGCGGGTGCATCGCGCCCTGCAGGAGTTGAAACAGAATTTCCACCGGCTCGCGGAAGCGAGTGGACGGCGGCCAGAGCCGCAGCAAGGCCTGGGGAGGTAGAACGATGGATTGCCGTGAAGTCACCGAGTTGTTGCCGGACCTTTTCCAGAAGTCGCTGCGTGGCGAGCAACTGCGTCTCGTGGAAGAACATGTGCGGGCGTGCGCCACGTGCCGCGAGGACGTCGCACTGTGGGAGCAGCTGGCAGCTCTGCCGGCGCCTCCGCCGAGCCCGCTGATGCAGCATCGGTTCGAGGCGATGCTGGAGTCGTATCAGCAAGGGCGGCGCGAGCTGGAGGTACAACGCCACGACCGGACGCCACGCTGGTTCGGCGCTTTCGTGCAGGCGCCGTTCGCGCAGGCGGCCATCGCAGCGAGTCTGGTGCTGGTGGCGTTCTTCGGTGGGATGTTCGTAGAGCGCAGCGGCGGCACGTCGAAGGAGATCGCCTCCCTGCACCGCGAGTTGACGAGCACGCGGCAGTTGGTCGCGCTCTCGCTGCTGCAGCAGCAGTCGGCGAGCGACCGCCTGCAAGGCGTGAGTTGGAGTACGCGCGTCGAGGGCGACCCGGAAGTCCTGGCCGCTTTAATGCACACGCTACGCTTCGACACGAGCGTGGACGTGCGGCTGGCGGCGCTCGACGCGCTGCGACGCTACACCGACCAGCCGGCCGTACGGACCGGGGTGGAGGATTCGCTGCAGAGCCAGCGGTCACCGCTGGTGCAGATCGCCGTGGTTGACTTCCTGGTGGAGCAACGCGACCGCCGCGCGGTCGAGAAGCTGCGCAACTTCCAACAGATGCCCAACCTGCTGCCTGAGGTCAAGGAGCGCGTGGCGCGGGGCATCGATCAACTGAGCCGAGGTTAGCCATGCGAAGCACAAAATCCTTACTAACGCTCACCCTTCTTCTGACGGGCGTCGCCGGCGCCAGCGGCCGAGACTCCGATATGCCGGTACGGCAGGAGGAGACCACGCGGCAGAGCTACACGCTGAATGCCAACGCAGCCCGTGCGCTGCTGGTGGACAACATCTGGGGGAACATCGAGGTGACGGCCGGCGCAGGTAACCAGGTGCAGGCAATCATCAAGAAGATGGTCCGCGCCGACTCGCAAGCCGCGGCTGACCGCGCGAAGCAGGAAGTGACGCTCGAAGCCTCGCAGGACGACAGCGGCATTCGGCTCTACGTGGATGGCCCGTTCCGCTGCCATGACGACTGCGGCAATTGCTGCGGCAACCACTGGCATGACCGCGATCGCTACATCGTGCGCTACGACTTCACGCTGCAGGTGCCGAGCGAGATCGCGCTCACCCTGAAGACGGTGAACGACGGCGACATCAAAGTGACCGGCGTGGCGGGCGACTTCTCGCTGCACAACGTGAACGGCAGCATCGACGCCACGGATGCCGCCGGCTCGGGAACGGCGCGCACGGTGAACGGACACGTGAAGATGACGTTCCGCGCGAACCCGACGAAAGCGTCAGACTTCTCCACCATCAATGGGCCCATCCAGTTGTACTTCCGGCCGGGTCTCGGGGCGGACTTCCGCTTCAAGAACTTCAACGGCGGTATCTACAGCGACTTCGAGTTGACGTCGCTGCCCGGCGCGCCGCCGCAGATGGAGCGCACGAATGGGCGCTTCCGTTTCCGCGCTTCGAGTTTTACCGGCGGCCGGGTGGGCGCCGGCGGGCCCGAGATCAAGATCGAAAACCTGAATGGAGACATCCGTGTACTGGAACGCTCAACTTTCTAATATTCGCAAACACTTCGTCGCGACGATGGTGTTCGCCGTGGCCGCCTGGGGCCAGCTCACGCCCGACAAGGTCACCGTGCCGCTTACCGACCCGACGCGGCCGGCGATGGTGAAGGTGAACCTGCTGGCGGGCAGCATCACGGTGCGCGGCTACGAAGGCAAGGACGTGATCGTGGAGGCGCGGGCGCGCGCCGAGAGCGAACGCGGCTCGCGCGACGGCATGCGGCGCGTCCCGATCAACTCGACCGGGCTGGCCGTGGAAGAAGAGAACAACCAGGTGGACATCGGCACGCAATCGCTGAACCGCCCGGTGGACATCACGGTGCAGGTGCCGTTCAAGACGTCGCTGCACCTCCGCTGCACCAACGACGGTGACATCACGGTGACGAAAGTCGAAGGCGAGATCGACGTGAACAACACGAACGGCGCGGTCACGCTGAAGAACATCGCCGGCAATGCGGTGGCGCACGCGCTGAATGACAACGTCGTGGTGACGTTCGACCGCATCAATCCGACGAAGCCGATGGCGTTCAGCTCGATGAACGGCGACGTTGACGTGACGTTCCCTGCCGACCTGAAGGCGACGTTGAGCATCAATGCCGGGCAGGGCGACGTGCTCAGCGATTTCGATATCCAACTGCAGGCGCGCGCGCCGGCCGTCTCGACCGAGACCGCGCGGGAAAAAGGCCGGTTCCGCGTGAAGCTCGACAAGTCGATCAGCGGGACAATCAACGGCGGCGGGCAAGCGATCCAGCTCAAGAACTTCAATGGCAACATCTACATCCGCAAAACGGGCGCGACGGCCGCCAAGTAGTAAAGGAGCACAGCCGAGGCGGCTGTGCCACACAGCCAGTTCCCGATCCGATACCAGGGTTACCCAGAGTGAGTCGTTTTGGGTGACCCGTGGTGCGTTCCGGTGTACGCTGTGCCGGATTGCTACCTAACCTTCCACTGATCGGCGTCAAGCGGCCGAACCCCCTGCCGCGTGATCCAGAGGAGATCCGCGCACAGCTCCGGAAGCTGGAGCGCCACGACTGGTGGCTGTGGACGCTCACCGTCGTCATCCTGATCCTGCTCTGCCTGGCAGTGCTCTCGCTCTCGCTCCCCGGGCTGCTCGCGCAAGAGGAAGTGCTGTTCCATGAGCGGCTCGACATCGCGGTGCGGGGCCTATTTGCGACGGTCGCGATCTTTTCGATGTTCGCGCTGTATCAGCAACTACTGATCAAACAACTGCGTAACGACCTGGCCGAGCAACTGGCGCTCAGCCTTTCCCTGCAAACACGCGCAGAGATGCTGGAGAAGCTGGCGACACAGGACGAGCTGACCGGCATGTACAACCGTCGGTACGCGATGGAGCAATTGCAGGCAGAGGTGGTGCGCTCGGAGCGCTACGGGCATCCGCTCTCGGTGATGGTGCTCGACCTCGACGATTTCAAGTTAGTGAACGACCGTCACGGCCACGCTGTGGGTGACCTGGCGTTGCAGGAATTCAGCCGCTGGCTGCGGCGCGCCATCCGCAGCTCCGACATCCCCGTGCGGATGGGAGGCGACGAGTTCATGGTGCTGCTGCCGGAGTGCGACTTGCAACAATTGCTCTTCCCGCTCAGCCGCATGAAGGGATGCGCCGTGGAGTACCAAGGCGAGTCGATCCCCATCAAGTTCTCTGTCGGCTACGCGCAGTGGCAGCCGCCGGAATCACCGCAAGCGCTGCTGAATCGCGCCGACACCTATCTGTACGAGCACAAGCGCAATCGTCAGCAAGCGGTGGCGCGCTAGCTACTTTCCGCCGGCAGCTTTCGAAGCCCGGGCCGGCGTCATCACGCTGCGGCCGGCGCCATAGATGATTTGTCCGGGGCGCGCGCCGTTGTGCTTGCCTCCCTCGATCACGACCTTGCCGTTCACCAGCACGTAATCGATGCCCACGGCGTACTGATGCGGATCTTCGAACGTTGCCTTGTCGGCGATCTGCGCGGGGTCGAGCACGACAACATCGGCCTTCATGCCGGTGCGGAGCAGGCCGCGATCGTAGATGCCGAGCTGGCCGGCGGCGAGTGACGTCATCTTGCGCACGGCCTCTTCCAGCGGCAGCACGTGTTCCTCACGCACGTACTTGCCGAGCACGCGCGCATGCGCACCGTAGAAGCGCGGATGCGGCTTGCCGCGGCCGAGCGGACCATCGGGACGCACGGCGGTTCCATCGGAGCCAACACTCACCCACGGCTGCTGCATGGCGAGTCGCACGTCCTCTTCTTTCATGGTGAAGTAGACCATCGAGACGCGCCCGCCTTCCTCGAGCAGCACGTCCATGATGGCGTCGGCCGGTTCCTGGTGGCGCATCTCGGCGATCTTCGCCATCGTCTTCCCTTCGAATTGCTTGTTTGCGCCGGTGCGAACGGTTGCCACGATCATGCTTTCGTAACCAGCGGGCGTGGAGCCGCGGCGCGCGACGATCTCTTCGCGGATCTTGGCGCGCATGTCGGGCGTGCGCAGGCGCTCGAGCATCTTGGGCGTGCCGCCATCCATCGCCCACTGCGGTACCTGCGTCGTCAGGCCGGTGCTGGACGCGATGTACGGATACTGATCGGCGCTGGCTTCAATGCCCTGCGCACGTGCCTCCGCGATGCGCGCGATCGCCTGCTTCATGTGCTCGTTGCTGTCGCGCCCGGTCGCCTTGATGTGCAGGATGTGGACGGGAATGTGCGCCTGTTCGCCGATGGTCAGCGTCTCGTTGATGGCGTCGAGCAAGTGCGCGCCTTCGTCGCGCATGTGCGTCGTGTAGATGCCGCCATACTGCGCCGCAACCTTCGCCATCTCGACCAACTCCGGCGTCTTGGCGTAGCTGTTCGGCGGATAGATCATGCCGGTGGAGTAGCCGAGCGCGCCCTGCTTCATGGATTCGGCGACCAGCTGCTTCATCTTTTCGAGTTCGGCGGGCGTGGGATCACGCATGTCGTTGCCCATGCCGCACGTGCGTACGGTGCCGCCAGCGACGTACGAACCGACATTCACGCTGCTCCCCTGCTTCAGCAGGCGGCGGAAGTAGCCGTCGAGGTCCTTCCAGTCGCGCTTGATGCGCGGCTCGTCGCTCGCGACCGGTGGCGCTGACTCCGCTTCCTGCCGCACCGTGCGACAAACCGGAGCGACCGAGCCGGATTCACCGAGGATCTCGGTCGTCACGCCCTGGCGGATCTTGCTCTCGGCGCCACCGTCGATAAGCAGCGACGTGTCGGAGTGCGTGTGCATGTCGATGAAGCCGGGTGTAACGGCAAGCCCGTGCGCGTCGATGGTGCGTTTGGCCGTGCCCTTGAGGTTGCGTCCGACCGTGACGATGCGGTCACCTTTAATGGCGACATCCGCGTTCACCCATGGTGCCCCGCTGCCGTCGATGACATGCCCATTGCGGATGAGGATGTCGTACGTCGTGGCTTTCGGTGGTGCTTTGGGCGCGGTCTTCTGAGCGAATGCGACTGAACAGAGAACGAGAACGGCGACGAGTGCGCGGCGCATGCGGGCTCCTGATGAGTGGGCGAGCGGCGTGGATTGTAAACCAGAAGGCTAACCGCAGAGGCGCAGAGGACGCGGAGAGAAGCCTTTGCCACAGATCTCACAGATCGAACGGATAAGACAAGAATTCTTGATCCGTTTTTATCCGTTTGATCTGTGGCGAAGTCTTGTATGCGTCCTCTGCGTCTCGGCGGTGAATCAGGCTTTGTCGAGTTCGAGGATCGTCTGCAACAACACGTTGGCGCCGTTGGCGATGTCGGGCCAGCGCGAGAGTTCGCGCGGTGAGTGGCTGATGCCGGCGACGCTGGGTACGAAGATCATGCCGATGGGGCCGAGTGTGGCCATCATTTGCGCGTCGTGGCCGGCGCCAGACGGCAGGCGTTTGTGCGAAAGACCGAGCGAATCGGCGGCGCGCTCGATGGTCGCGCGCAGCGGCTCGGCCGTCAGGGCCGGAGGATGCGCGCCGGTCTTCTTCATCTCGATATCGCAGCCGTTGCGCTGCGCGATCTCCTGCAAGCGTTGGTTGAACTGTTGTTCCATCGTAACGAGCGTCGCGGCAGTGAGGTCGCGTGCGTCGATGGTGAAGCGCACTTCGCCAGGAATGACGTTCGCGGCGCCGGGTTGCACGGTGAGTTCGCCGACGGTGGCGACCTGACGACCGGCAATGCTCGTGGCGATCTCGCGGACGGCGAGCACCATCTGCGACGCACAGACGAGCGCGTCCTTGCGTTCGTTCATGCGCGTGGTGCCGGCGTGATTGGCGAAGCCGCGCACCGTGACTTCGTAGTCGATGATGCCGACGATGCCCTCGACCACGCCGATCTGCGTGCCCGCAGCATCGAGCGTGCCGCCTTGTTCGATGTGGAGTTCCAGATACGCTGCGAATGAACCGGGCGCGCGCTTCGCTTCAGCGATGCGAGCGGGATCGCCGCCGATCTTGCGCACGGCGTCGGCCTTCTTCACGCCGTCTTGCACGCGATCGAACTCGCCCGGCTCGATGGCGCCCGCCGCAGCGCGGCTGCCGCTGAGCCCAGAGCCGTAGTTCGATTCCTCGGCCGACCAGATGACTAGCTCAACCGGATGTATCGTTTCCACGTTGTTCTCGCGCAGTGTCTGCATGACCTCGATGGCGCCCATAGAGCCAACGTCGCCATCGAAGTTGCCGCCATTCTTGACCGAGTCGATGTGCGAGCCGAAGAGGATCGCTGAGGTTTTCTTAGCGCCGGGCCACGATGCGTTGATATTCCCTGCCGGATCGATGCGCGGCTGCAACCCGGCGTCGCGGATCAATTGCATGACGTAGTTACGACCGGCGACGTCGGCGTCGGAGTAGGCGGTGCGCGAGACGCCGTCGGGGAATGTCCCGCCGGGCGGGCGGCCGAACTCGCTGAGTTTTTCGAGATGCGAGCGCAGGCGGGCGGAGTTGATGCGTAGGCGCGGACCCTGCGCGAAGCTGAGCTTCGGAACCGCAAGTGCAGCTGCGGTTGTCGCCAGAAACCTGCGCCGTGTTTGCGTCGTCGTGGTGATAGGGCTCCCTCGCTCCCTCACCCCAGCAAGCCAACACCGGGCTTGCCGGGGGCCCCGATTCGCTCGGGATCAAAACAAAAAGCCAAAAACACTACTCGATCCCATACTCCTTCCACCGCTTTACCACCAACTGCTTCGTCTTTTCGTCCATCAGGATCTCGTCGGGCCAGGGGCGGGTGAAGCCTTCGGTCGGCCATTTGCGCGTGGCGTCGATGCCCATCTTGGAGCCGAAGTTCGGCAGGCGCGAGGCGTGGTCGAGCGAATCGACCGGGCCAAGGGTGAACTGGATGTCGCGCTCCGGGTCGATGTGGTTGAAGACCTTCAGCGTGACGTCGCGCAGGTCCTGCACGTTCACGTCTTCGTCGACGACGACGATGCACTTGGTGAACATCGCCTGCCCGAGTGCCCAGATGCCGTTCATGACTTTGCGCGCGTGGCCCGGGTACGACTTGCGGATGCTCACGAGCATCAGGTTGTGGAAGATGCCTTCGACCGGCAGGTTCATGTCGACGATCTCGGGAAGCGTGAGCTTCACGAGCGGCAGGAAGATGTGCTCGACGGCTTTGCCCATCCACGCGTCTTCCATCGGCGGCTTGCCGACGATGGTGGTGGAGTAGATCGGGTCTTTGCGATGCGTGATGCAGGTGAGGTGCAGCACCGGGTACTCATCGGCGAGCGAGTAGAAGCCGGTGTGGTCGCCGAAGGGGCCCTCGGTGCGGAGCTCATCGAGGTTGACGTAGCCTTCCAGGACGATCTCGGCCGTCGCGGGGACTTCGAGACCGACCGTCTCGCACTTCACCAGCTCGATCGGCTTGTTGCGCAGGAAGCCAGCGATGAGGAATTCTTCGACTTCCGGCGGCGCGGGCACGATAGCGCTGAAGGTGAGAGCGGGATCGGTGCCGATGGCGACCGCGACTTCGAGCTTCCCTGTCGGTGCGCCGCCGGCGATGGCGCCGCCGCCGGTGCGGGCCATGATGTCGACGGAAGACGCGGGCGAGTCGCCCGCGTCCACACGAGAAGCCCGGCGCATCGCTTCGCGGTAATGTTCCGCACCGACTTTCTGCCGCTGCCAGTGCATGCCGAGCGTTTGGCCGTCGTACACCTGCAGGCGATAGCAACCGACGTTGCGTTTGCCGGTCTTTGGGTCGCGCGTGATGACGCAGGGGAGCGTGATGAAGCGCCCCGCGTCTTTCGGCCAGCACTGCAGGATTGGAAAGTCCAGAACCGAGAAGCCGGTCTTCTTTATTACCTCTTTGCACGCGCCGGTCGCGACCGTCTTGGGGAAGACGGCGCCGAGGTCGGCGAGCATGGGCAGCATCTTGAGCTTGTCGAGCAGGCCCTGGGGCGACTTGACGTCCATCAGGGCGCGGATGCGGCCGGCGATCTCGTCGAGCGAGTCGACCTCCAACGCCATCTGCATGCGACCGGCGGAGCCGAACTGGTTGATGAGCACCGGCGACTTCGAGCCTTTCACGCTCTCGAAGAGCAGCGCCTTGCCGCCGCCCGGAGACTTCGAGACTCGGTCAGCGATCTCGGTGATCTCGAGGATGGGATCGACTTCCGCCTTGATGCGGCGCAGCTCACCGGCGCGGTCGAGCGCGGTGATCCATTCACGTAAGTCCTGATAGGCCATGGTGGAACGGCGATTATAAAGAAGTGCGAAACTGCGAAAGTGCGAAAGTGCGAAATTCCGGCGGACTGACGTAATTCCCCTCACCGCCATAGGCTGCGCGCGATAACCAACTCTGAAGCCGGGGTTGCTCATCCAACCTTACGGTCGTCGGCAAGCAACGTATCGGGAGGTGCTGGGTTATGGCGGCTGCGGTGGCATTGCCTCATGTTTGCGTACGCGAATGCATCGATGCTTTGTGTGCGTTGACCCTGAGCCACAAAGCGCCGCGACATGACCTGGAACTGCTGGAAGCGCTCGATGACGAACAGCGCGCCGAGTTCCTGCGCATCGCTGACGCGAACCACGTGCTGCTGCGCATGCTGCTGCCGGTGGTTGAACACACCACCGACGAATACACGCGGCAGTGGGCGATCGCGAGCATCATGCGCGAGCGCGCGCGGGTCGAGAATGCGCTGCTGCACCTGCGCAGCGTGTGCAACGCGCTCGAGACGGCGGGCTGCCCGGTCACGGTGATCAAGACACTCGAGCACCAGCCGGACCTGGGTAACGATCTGGACCTTTTCACCACGGGCGCGGAGCAGGACGTGTTGCGCGTGATGACTGAACACTTCCAGGCGCGCATCGAGCCGCGCAGCTGGGGCGATCGGCTGGCGCAGAAGTGGAACTTCGCACTGCCCGAATTGCCGGAGTTGGTCGAAGTCCATGTCCAGCGCCTCGGCCAGACCGGCGAACACACCGACTTGGCGCGTCGCTTCGTGACGCAGCGCAGGCTGCTGGAGATCAACGGGCTCAGCTTCCCGGTGCCGGCGCCGGAGGAGAGGATCATCGTCGCCACGCTGCAACGCATGTACCGCCACTTTTACCTGCGCGTGTGCGACGTGGTGAATGCGGCCAAGCTCGTGGAATCGAACACGGTGGATTTCGACGAGTTGAAGCGCACGTCCGATTACGGCGGGATCTGGCCGGGCGTGGCGAGCTTCCTGGTCATCGTGTCCGATATCGTGCAGCGCTATCGCGGCGAAGGACTCAAGCTGCCGCAACCGGTGCGCGCTGCCGCGGTGCTCGGTGGCGCACAGATCTGCGTACGCGGCGGATTCCTGCGCGTCCCGGTGATGCCCGGCGCCGCGCTCTACACCCGGCAGGTGACCAGGACCGCGCTGCGGGGCGACGTGCCGGCAGCGTTTCGACTGACCCTGCTGCCGCCGCTGGCCTCGGCGGCGGCAATCGTCTACCGGATCACCGGGAGTGATAAGGGGATCTGGTAGGGCGGGCTTAGGGGTGGTAGATCTCGCTGGGAGTTTCTAGCCCGCTGACCAAAAGAACCTTGCCGTCGGACAACACAACCAGCACGCCACCCGTGTTGAATTCCGTGCCTCCGGAGGATGAGAAGCTACCACTGGCTGGATCATAAAGTTCGGCACTGCGCTGCGCGCCGCCCAAGACCAGCACTTTCCCATTCATCAGCAAGACAGCGACCGAACTAAACCGGGCTCGACGCAGGTCGCCGGTGGCACTGAACGTACCAGACACGGGATCGTACAGCTCCGCAGAGGTTACGGGGCCCGAGGTATTGCCTCCTCCGGCGATTAGAACTTTGCCGCTTGCCTGCAAGGTCGCGGTGTGGCCGCCCCTCAGAACTGTCATTGAACCCGTGGTCAGGAATGAATTCGTGGACGGATCGAATAGCTCGGCAGAACCAAAGAGAGTGGCCGCGCCACCGACCTGACCGCCAGCGATCAGGACCTTGCCGTTGGGTAGCAGAGTGGCTGTGAATCCGGTTCGCTGCTGCAGCATCGACCCCACAAGAGTGAACGTGCCGGTGGCAGGATCGTAGAGCTCTGCGGTGTAGGTGGGTGTTTCTGTCCCACCACTCGCCTTGGTATCGCCTCCGACAATCAGAACCTTGCCATTAGCCAACAACACCGACGTGTGCCTTTCGCGCGAGATGGTGAGGCTGCCGGTTGCGGTAAAGGTATTGGTCGCCGGATCGAAAAGCGCCGCGGCGGCGACGGTAGCCGAGGTATCGGGAGGCATTCCACCCGCCAGCAGGATTCTTCCATCGTTCAAGAGCGTTGCCGACGCAGAACTCTGCGGCCCGGGTGCTGGGATGAGAGAGAATCCACGGACGACAGAGAATGCACTATTTGCGGGTTCGAAAACTTCTGCGCAAAGCCTTCCGAGGCTACCACTCTCGCCGCAGTTCGCCAGGAGGAAGACCGTGTCATTCCTCGTTCTGATCGCGTAGGTCACGCGCAGGCTCGGACGGATGCCCCCGGGGTTTGCCAACATGGGCCCAGTCGAAAAGTAGCCGCTGTTCCCGACGGTGATATGGGCGGTGTGCGACAGCGATGGAACCGGAATTGAAGCGGTAACGTCGTATGTCCCGAGCGTGGTCGGCGCGGTGTACGAGGCAATGCTCCCCATAGTTCCTCCCCCAGATAGTTGCAACGTGCCTCCGCTCAGACGCCAGGTAACACCCATCGACAAGGCGCCATTGGGAGTGCGGGCATAGACCGTTCGCTGTCCACCGGGAGGAAGGACGTCGTCTAAGGGGTCGAGGTCAAAGTCGCTCAGCGATTGAACATTGATGGCGATTGTGCGGGAGCGTGCAGGATCCACGCTGGACGTCACTGTGACGTGGTACGTGCCGGGAGCAGCGTTGGCGAAATAGTCGCAGGTCGCGTTTGATTGCGAGGTCGCGATGATGCTCCCGCCAGTTGGTCCTTCTTGGACAGAGCACGAGTAATCGCCACCCGGTAAGCCAGCAATGCCGATGATTGTGACGGCACTCTGATAGGACAAAGCAGGAGACGAAGGAAAAACGGTAAGTTGTAAGAATAATGAATTGTCATAGACCGTCACGGTCCCCATCCCGACGATGGCCGAATTCGCCTGCGACGTCGCAACCACGTGGTAGGTGGCGATATGGGGTGGGTTCACTGCGACAAAGGGCGCCGTATAGACGCCTGCGGCAGTGACGGTACCGCCTGCGGCGCCTTCCTGAACCGACCACACCACTCCAGTGTTGCTGCTGCCCGCGACCGTGGCGCCAAAGTTGACCGTGCCGCCCTGGTCAATGGCCGCAGCCGAGGGAGCAACCGAGACCGTGACTGCAGGAAGCGACGGTGTGCTGGAAGGTGGCGACGTGCTCGTTCCGCCGCTGCAGGCGGACATCAATAACAACGATGCGATAGCAAGCGCGAAGAGAGCTGAACGCATGGCCCGACGCTCAGAGAGCCTTCAAATTCTATCAACCGTCACAACATCGTGCTGAACACCATCGGCAACGCGAAGTCGCGGGACTTAAGTAGTTCTGCTTCCCACACAAGCAAAACCGGCTTGTGTGGGGCACACATGGGCATTTCGCACGCTTCGCCCGGTCGGGGGCGACCGGGGCTCCATTTGGTTCGAACGCTGGGTGCCCCACCCTGAGCGGAGCGAAGGGTGGGATCAGGCGCGTGCAGCAAGACGCGGTTCTGGCCAAGCATTCAGCCGCACCGGGCCCGGTTCACCGAGCAAATATGCACGAAAACTGCTCCACCGCCAATCCTCGGGCCGCTCGACCAACTCGCGC
>CAYWSH010000017.1:0-34042 GCA_964460655.1 uncultured Terriglobales bacterium
AGTACGACACCATCACGCTGAAGCAGCAGGTCGCGCAGCGCGTGCTGGATGCAGGAAAGTACGTGACAGCGTAGCCCTTATTTTGTCTGTCATCCTGAGGCCGCCGGTTTTCGGCCGAAGGATCTGCTTTTCGTGTCTGAAGAGCAGATTCCTTGCTCTGCTCGGAATGACAACCAAGAAGCCCCCGCGTCCTCTGCGTTAGGTTTTTCCCACCGCCCGTGCCAGTTCGCCGAAGCCCGCCGCATCGAGCGCGGCGAATGCTTCCGCCGGCCAGCGCTCGGCGCCGGCCGCGGCGATCCCGCCGTCGACGATCAGCGTTTGTCCCGTCATGAAACTGGACGCGTCCGACGCGAGGAACAGCAGCGCGCCGGCGAGTTCTTCCGGACGCCCGAGTCGTCGCATGGGCGCCATGTTCGTCACCCACTTCTCGAACACCGGCATACTCAGCGGTCCCGCAGTCATTTCGCTCGGGAACCATCCCGGAGCGAGCGCGTTCACACGCACGCCACGGTCTGCCCAGCTGGCGGCGAGATTGCGCGTCAGGTTGAGGATGGCGGCCTTCGTCGCCTGATATGCCGACGGAAAATCGCCGATGCCGTTCACGCCCGCCAGCGATGCGTTGTTGATGATCGAGCCGCCTTTGCCGTCGGCGAGCATCACCTGCGCCGCCTCGCGGCAGCCGTACCACGTGCCGACCAGATTGATGTGCACGTTGTCTTCGAAGACCTTCGGCGGGATGCGCTCGGGCTTCATGCCGGCGTCGGGAACGATGCCCGCGTTGTTCACCAGGATGTCGACGCGCCCGAACTTGGCGGCCGCCTGCTCGATGAGGGCCTTCACTTGCGCATGCTCGCCGATGTCGCAGGCGACAACTAGCGTCTTCGCCTTCAGCGATGCGGCGACCTCTTTGAGTTTGTCCACGCGGCGCGCGGCCAGGACGATGTTGGCGCCCTGCTGTGCCAGCGCCTCGGCAAATGTAACGCCCAGGCCTGACGAAGCGCCCGTCACCACTGCGGTCTTTCCCGTCAGGTCGAACATCTTCATGATCGATTGCATGCTCGTCTCCTCAAGACCTTCAATAAGACCGTCATCCTGAGGCCTGGTCTTGGCCGAAGGATCCCACCCATGAAGGTACCACCAGTGCCGCCGTTCACTTTCTGGCCACGGATCCGGCTGTCTTCCTCCGCGTCCTCTGCGTTAGGTTTTGGGTTTCAACTCTTCCATCACGCTCTGTACCAATTCCTTCGCCTGCGTGATGTTCTGCATGATGATACGAATGTCCATCACCGGTTTACCCGGCTGACGCGTGCTTTGGCAATAAACGCCGTGCTGCCCGACGAACGCCAGCGCGTCGGTCAGCAGGTCGAGCGTTACCGCGAGCCGTCCGCGCGGCACGCCCAGCTTGAATTCGTAGTGCTCCAGTTCCTCGCGCTTGTCTTCGAACGCCGACATAGGAACGCGATTCTAAACGCGCGGTGACGATTTGTGCCGCATCGCGTCTTTCCCGCATAATGCGAGGTTGCCACTCGCACAAGGAGAGATCATGCGTACAGCTCGTTTCCTCGCCGTATTGCTGTTGGTCACCGTGGCCTTCGCCCAAGGGAACAAGGCAAACCGCCCCAGTCCGCCGGGATCGGCGGAAGCCACCGTGGGCGGCAAGAAAGTCCACATCGACTACAGTCGGCCGAAGGTGCAGGACCCGGAGACCGGCGCCAAACGCAAGATGATCGGCGCCCACGACCCCTACGGCCAGGTGTGGCGCACCGGCGCGAATGAAGCTACCACGTTCGTCACCGAAGGTGACGTTAGCGTCGGCGGGACGCGCATTCCTGCGGGCAGCTACACGCTCTACACGTTGCCCGAAGCCGACAAGTGGACGCTCATCGTCAGCAAGAAGACCGGCCAGTGGGGCATTCCCTATCCCGGCGCATCCTTCGACCTGGCCCGCATCCCGATGAACGCGGAGAAGGGCGGCTCCTTCGTCGACCAGTTCACCATCTCACTCGAGCCTCGCGTCGCCGGTGCCGCGCAGCTCGTGCTGGCCTGGGAAGACTGGATGGCTTCGGTCCGCATCACGCCGGCGAAGTGAAGAACGACTGTCACCTGCAACGCGCTGTCAGGAGCCTCGATAACCCCATATGGCCGTTGCCACCGAACGCAAGCTCCTGACGGCGCGCCTGGCCCGCTCGCGCGATCTCTCGTCGAACACCAAGCACCTCGAGTTCGAGGTGGAGGAGGCGCCGCGCTTCGACTTCGTCGCTGGTCAGTTCGTCTCCATGACTGCCGACCGCGAGGGCAAGCACGTCACGCGCGCTTACTCCATCGCCTCAGCGCCGCACGGCGATGATCGCTTCGACCTCTGCCTGAACCGCGTCGAGCTCGGGTTCTTCTCGAACTTCCTTTGTGACATGACGCCGGGCAGCACGGTGAAGTTCCATGGCCCGCACGGCTACTTCAATCTGCGGAACCCGGTGCGCGACTCGATCTTCATCTGCACCGGTACGGGGGTTGCGCCCATGCGCGGCATGCTGCATTGGCTGTTCGCCGAGCCTGCGCGTCACGCCGGCCGGCAGTTCTGGTTGCTGTTCGGCATGCGCAAGGAAGAGGACATCTACTATCGCGATGAATTCGAAGCGCTGGCGGCGCGCTATCCGAACTTTCACTACGTCGTCACGCTCAGTCGCGCCACCGATCCGTGGACGGGCCGCCGCGGTTACGTGCAGGAGCACCTGCGTGAGGTCGTCGGCGAGCGCACCGACATGGACGCCTACATCTGCGGCTTGAAGAACATGGTGCTGGCGAACCGCGCGCTCCTTCAGGAGATGGGATGGGAGAAGCGCGCCATCCTGTACGAACGCTTCGACTGACCTATCGCACGGTCAGCATGATCCCTGTTGACAGTTGCGTCGTGCCGGCCGTTGCCGTCACGGAAACAGAGTAGTCGCCCGGTGGTGTGGTGAACGCGCTCTGCGTTATCGCCGCCGTGCCTTTCGTCGCCGTCTGGGTGCGCCCGCGCTGCCGCAGGTCGGGATCGGTTACCGCATCATCTTCCGCGGTCACCCGCACTAGCGTCGGCTCCGGCGTAGAGCGCGCCGACCTTTGCGCCTTGCCCGTGGTCAGCGTGAGCGTCGCGCTGGTGCTGCCATCCGCGTTCGCCGTCAGGCCGCCGAACGAGCAGCGCACTGCCGCGGGCAGATTCGCACAGCCGAATGACACCGCGCCGCCGAGCGTATTGGCCGCGCTCAGCGAGACGACGACGCTGGCCGACTGTCCACGCGACAGGCTCAGCGTTGTGGGAGTCGCCGCCAGGGCAACGATGATGTTGGTAGACGGTGGCGCCGGGGCGATCGTATAGCTGATAGAAGGCGTGAAATGGTTCCGCATGCTCGGCTTGCCGACGGCCCGCACATAGAGCTGGTAGGTGCCGGCAGAGAGCGGCAGGGCACTCAGGTCATAGCTGTGCGCCGTCACCGGCACCTCGGCGAGCCTCGCCAGGTTCGAGCCGTCGGTCGAGATGAATACCGTGTAGTGGTTCACCGTGTTCTCGTTGCCCGTGATCGACCACGTAAGGTTCGTGCCGCTGACTGCGCCGCTCACCGTGACGCAATTCTCGATCCCGCTCTCCAGTTCCGTGCCTTCCTCGTAGTCATTCCAGGTGACGAGTTGCAGCGCCGGCAGTTGGTTCGTCGTGTTGTAGTAGCGGCCGATCTCCGCCAGGGTCGCCAGCCACGTTTGCCCACAGTCTTGGGCAAGGACGCGCGGCGGCGTCGGGGCCCACGCCGCGAGAGAATCGTTGAAGCCTTTGTAGGCGGAGGCGAAAGTCTGGCTCGTGGGCGCGGCGAGCGCGCTGCGATAGAAGAAGTCGAGATAGCCGGACCCGCTGGTCAGCGGGTCGATCCAGGCGAAACCGCCGTCGCTCTCCGCCTGGCTGAAGGCGCCCGCATTGCGGAAGATGAAGAGCGGCGAGCCCGGAACAAGCGCGCGCACGCGCGTCCAATCGAGCGTGTATTGCTCCAGCCCGAAGAAGAACACGACCGGCCGCCCGCCCATGCGCATGTACGCGGGCGAGCTTTCAAAGTTGGTGTAAACGAACGTCAGGTCGGAGATGAGTTGCGTCGTCAGGTCGCAGCCGGGAGTATTGGCGCACGTACTCAGCGCGCCCACGTCTTCCATGATGGCGAACTCGAACGCGCCGCCGCGCAGTTCGGCTTCGTGCTGCATCGCGACCGTTGTCGCCTGCTCGCGCGTGGCGCTCGGACCATACCAGTCGATGATGGCGCCTTGCAGGCCGCGGCTCATCATGTCGTCGACCTGCTTCCGGACCTGAATCGGATCGTCGGAGCGATAGCCGACGTTCATGTGGTTCGCGCCGCCGAACCACGGCATGAAGTGCGCGTAGAGTTTCGTCGTCGAGCCTGGATAGAGCAACGAAGAGAGCGGCGCCTTGCTCACGTTGGCGACGCCGGCGTTGCCGTTGGTCTGCGTCACGAAGCTGTCCGCCGCGCTTGTGTTGTTGCCCGTCTCGGCGGCGAGCGTGGTGGTGGGAACGACCTGGACGATCTGCGCGGCCGCGATGGCCTGCCAACCGATTAGGGAAACGACTGCGACCAGCGTTCTCGACCAACGACGCACGAATCCTCCAGCGCGGATCTGGGGGAAACGCACGGTTCCAGTGGCGGTATGCCGCCACCTAATACTTCCTGGTTAAGTGGGGTGATTCTATTGTCGTAAGGTAAACAGGGAACTAGGTCAAAAGGGCTAAGCACCTTAGTTTTTTGACCTTAGGGCGCGCGAAAGGGACTTGAAGGCGCGTTCCAATGCTGATAGAAAGTTGGCGATCTGGTTATCAACCGACCACTAAACACAACGATTTACGCGCCGCTCGCCTCCAACCATAACCAGGGTTGTGCGGTCGTTAAAGCTTTATCGTCTTTGGAGGAGCCCGATATCATGGCCCAGTCAGGAACCGAGACAGCGGCGAAGATGGCGCCCGAGCTCAACACGAAACTCCGCGCACTCGCTCACGACCTGAGCAATTCCATCGAGACCATCATGCAGGCCTCTTACTTGCTTGCCCAATCGCAGCTCGATGACACCAGCAAGAAGTGGGTATCGCTGATCGACAACGCCACGCGCGACGCTGCCCGCATCAACCGCGAGATCCGCGAGATCCTGCGGTCGCAGACGTAACTCCGCCGTCCGGGTCAGGCATCTACGCCGCTTCGCTGCGCCACGCCTCCTGGCTGTGGACCAGGTTCTGGGCGGCGCGATATCCGCCGGCCGTGCCAACATCCACGAAGTCCTCCCCGCAGCAGTTGGCGTGCACGACATTGCCGCCCGCGATGTAAGCGTTGAGCAGGTCGCCGAAGCGATGGTCCGCGCGTCCGCGCGACTCCCACAGCCAGTGCAGGGCATCAAACGCGCCGCTGCTCATCGTAGCCGCGCCCCACACCCACAGCGACGTGCCGAACGGACTCTTTACATCGACGCGCGTGACTTCGGCCCGGGTATTGCACGTCACCGCCTCGAATGCCGCGGGGTCGCTGTTCGGGAAGCAGATCAGATCGAGGTCCGCTCCGGTGTTCAGGGAACGGGCGTAGCCATCTTCCGGGAACCAGATCGTGTCGGGCAGGCCGATGAGGACGCGATCATCCTTGGCGGCGAACGCCGCTGCGCGGAACAGCGCGTCGCACACCCCACGCGGACGCGGCTGCACCACGAAGAAGATCTGCGCGTCATAGTCGCGCTCGGCGAAGAAGCGCACGATGTCGCTCTTCTCGGCCGAGATCACGACCGCGATCCGGTCCACGCCCGCGGCCACCATGCGCTCGACCACGTACTCGGCGGCCGCCTTCGGCCGTTTCACGCCGGCCACGCCGACGGGAAGCAACTCCTTCATGCAGCCGGCCGGCGGGATGCGCGCAATCCTACCCGCTGCCGGAATGATCCCGATCATGCCGCACCTGCCCCTTCTCGCGCCGCAGCGCGAACCCACCCCGGTGAACTGCAAAGTCTTACTGAAGAGCGACGAAGCGGCGGCCACCGAGAGGGATGCTTCCAGTAGAGACCAAGTTGCTCGCTGAGGTCGCCGCATCTGTCGCCATTCGTGATTCCCGGCCCACCCCGGGTGGCGCGGCCTCATCCCACTCTCAAGTCCCCAAGTAAGGCGAATCTGGCATGGCCGCTGCTCCGAGCAGTGCCACGTCCGTCAGGACGGGCCAGGGCGCAGGGGCGACCACTGGAGGACGGGACGCATGAAACGCATAACAGGAATCATCACTCTGGCGCTGGCGGTCTTCGTGCTCGTGCCGGCGATGCCGGCCCAGACGACGGAAGAACGCGGCGAAGCCGGCGTGTTCTTCGACTACACACGCTTGCATCACCTGAACGACGCGAACATGTGGGGTCCGGGTGCGCAGGTCGCGTTCAATCTGAACCGCTTCGCGCAGCTCGAGGCCGGCATGGCCTACGACCTGGAGCGGACGTTCACTAACACGTTCACGACTACGAGCGGCAACACGACGACCACCACGACGGTGCGCAACAACCTGCGTCTGCTGCAAGGCCTGTTCGGTCCGAAATTCCAGACCGGTATCGGGCCCGTCAAGGCTTTCGTGGTCCTGAAGGGCGGCCTCTTGAACTTCCACGTGTCGAATAGCGGCGTGGCGAGCGGCTTCACCAGCGCCGTCGGTAATGTGCCGCACGGCGACACGAACGGCGTGTTCTATCCGGGCGGCGGCGTCGAGTTCTTCGCCGGCAAGATCGGCCTGCGTGCCGAGGTCGGCGACATGATCTACTTCGACAACGGCGCCAACCACAACCTGAAGTTCACGATCGGTCCGCAGATCCGCTGGTAGTCGCTGCCGGCCTATCCTTCATCAGGCGCCCGATCCGGGCGCCTTTTCTATTCCTGCCCCCGGCAAACTTGGCGGTGGACGCGGCTTTTGGCTGTGCTACTATCCGCCGCACGCGGTCATCGTCATGCAGATCCCAGTCGGCCGAACCCTGGTTGCCGCGCTCGTTCTCACCGCTGCGCTCGCCGCGCAGGATGCTCCCACGGTCCACCTCGCGCCCACTCATCGGCCAGGCGATGATGACTCCGCGGCGCGCACCCGGGCGATCAAGAAGAACGTCGACCTCGTGCTCGTACCGGTGACGGTGACGGACGCGAAGAACCATCCCATCGTCGGTCTGGAGAAGCAGCATTTTGCGCTCTCCGAAGACGACATCCCGCAGCCGATCCGTTACTTCTCGGCCGAGGATGCGCCTACGTCGCTGGGCGTGATCCTCGACCTGAGCGCGAGCATGAAGAATAAGATCGCGATCGCGCGCGAGGCGGTCGCCGAGTTTTTCGCCACCGCGAATCCGCAGGATGATTATTTCGTGGTGACGTTTGCCGACCGGCCGGCGCTGCTTGCCGACTCGACGCGGTCGATCGGCGACATCCGGCAGAAGCTGGCCACGGCCGTGCCGCAGGGCCATACTGCGCTGCTCGACGCGATCTACCTCGGCGTTGAGAAGATGCGGCACGCGCGGCACCAGCGCCGGGCGTTACTGGTCGTCAGCGACGGCGGCGACAACCACAGCCGCTTCAACGAGCGCGAACTGCGGCGGCTCGTCCAGGAAGCCGATGTCGAGATCTACGCCATCGGCATCTTTGAAGGCATCTTCAAGACGCCGGAGGAGTGGTACGGGAAGCGCACGCTCCAGCGCATCACCGAGGCGACCGGCGGCCGCACCATCACGGTGGACAACGCCGCGCAACTGCCCGACGCCGCCCAGGCCATCAGCGAAGAGCTGCGCAACCAGTACATCCTCGGCTACGAGCCGCGGCACGCGAGCGGCGATGGCAGATTGCGCCGCATCCGCGTCAAGCTGACTGATGCCGTGAACGCCGCCACCATGGCGGTGTATTCCAAACGCGGGTACTTCGCCGGCGGCGAATAGGGGTACCCCCTCCCCCCTACCGTTTTAATCAAAGTCTTGAAAACAAACGGGTTAATTTCCGGCCAAGTGCCTTGTTTTCAAGGCTTTGGCAAAGTCTTTTGTTTCTGTCGCTTACGCTTCCAAAACCGCCGATGGGGCGATGCTCACGCAGCATCCGTTGGCCTGCGAGCGCGCTTCGCGGCCTGCGCCGGCCGCTCCGCTTTGCGCTGCGAGTGTCAAAGAACAAATGCCGCCCACGAAAATGGGACGGCAGCGCCTGAGCGCAGGTCAAGGCTAGCTAGGGCGGAAGCAACTGTCAAGCATGAAGTGACTGTGGAAAATGCCTTTGAGCTATTTTAGCGTCGTCTTGTGCGGCACGCGGCCTGGGCACTGACGCCCACACGAGCGCGATGTTCTGGAAGGACTTCACGGCCTATTTGATGACGGCGCAACCGGTGCCAGACACCCACACAAGCCAAGGACGCTTGTGTGGGGCACCCACGAACTGAAATTCGCTTTGTGTGGACCACCCGCCACGTGGCGCAGATCATCGACATCACGGCGCCGCACAGCTAGAGGCTCGCAGATTGAGCGCGAACGTGCGCTTTGACGGTTTGCACTAGACCGACTATTGCATTGTCGATGACTTTCGTTCGAGACGAATTCCATCCCGAGCGAACATATTGGGTCGGGTGTGCATTCCGCGCAACGCGAACGAAGACGCCGAACGCCTCAAGAAAGCACCCTTGTTGCCGGTATTGGAACGTTGGATTTGCCCAGCCAAAGAACGTCTGCGTGTATTCGCGATCCATCGGCACAACTAAATCCGGCAGCACATGATGGAGCGTTTTTGTAACGGCGACCAAGCTCGCTTCATTTTCAACCACTGGTAACCGAGTCATGAGCTGCCACAGTTCATCACCGACTCGCGCGCCGTCAATCGAGAGGTCGTCAATGGCCCGGTTCTCCAATTGCTCGAACGAGCGCTGCTCGTTTTGCAGAACCGAGCAGAAATCTTTCAGCGGTCGCAGCTTCGAAGCGCGTGAGCCGATTCCCCACTTCTGAAGCGTTTTGTACAACGAATTCAGGAACCGATCATCGTTGACCGCGGCGATAGCTGAACCAAGCTCGAATCGGCGGTCGATTGTCTCTCGATGGAATTCGAGCTGGCCGTAGCGTCTGAAGGGCGGGTTCTGTTCATAAGCCGCCACATAAGATCCGAAATTCTTCACCAGCAGGTCAGCTAACCGCGACTCTTGGCCATCTTTTGTCACCCAACCGAGTCTACGCTCATTCTCAGGAGAAACATGCCCCGGCAACCCCGAACCGAAGATGAAATCGTCGGCCGGGTGCCCCATCCTGAGCGGGGCGAAGGGTGGGTAGCGATCACGTTCTCGCCTTCATCTTTGGATCCGGCCGCGTTTTCAGCTTTCACGATGCCAGCTTCACCGAGAGCGTACGCGCGCTAGCTGCTCCAGCGCCAGTCCTCGGATTGAATGGCATAACGGGCCAGCGGGTTCGTGGTGAACGTACCGAGCACACGTGCCTGGAAAGCGTCGCGCCTGGTCCGTGCGTGTCGTCCCTACGGGACTCGGGAGCGGGCGCGTTTGCGACCCGGCATTGAAACGCCGGGCTTTCCCATGACGCGCCTACGGCGCTGGGCAGCAGAGATGCCGGGTATGACGCCGGTTTTCGCCGGCTGCGCGGACGGGGGCGTCCGCGCCACGTGAGTTCTCTTGATGCTGGTCGGCGTATACCCACCCTTCGCTTCGCTCAGGGTGGGGCACCCGGCAGTCTAGAATGTGATTCCCACACAAGCAAAACCGGCTTGTGTGGGGCACCCAGCGATTGACGTTCTGGTTTGTCCCTGCGACCATTCCGCGCCATTTTCTTCAGGAGAGTGTCATGGTGAAACGCATCGCTGCATTGCTGGTCCTCACAACTGTTGCCATCGCTCAAGCGCCCGCGCCGCGGCCGTTGCCGTCGAGTGCGGGGACCGCGTACGTCATTAAAGCGGGAAGGCTGATCGATCCCGAGACCGGCACGGCGACCCCGAACCAGATGATCGCCGTGCAGGATGGAAAGATCATCGCCATCGGCGCGAATGTTGCCGCGCCGCCGAAGGCCGAGGTCATCGATCTGTCGGGCTATTCGGTCCTGCCGGGACTCGTCGACGCGCACAACCACCTCGCGCTCACCTACAAGAAAGATCCCGAGAACGACGTCTACTACTACACGTACGTCCAGGAATCGACGGCGCTGCGCGCCATCCAAGCGGTGTCGAACGGCATGCAGATGCTGTCGTCGGGTTTCACCGTGGTGCGCGACCTCGGCAACAACGGCCTCTACGCCGACACGGCGTTGCGGCAAGCGGTCGAGCAGGGCTGGGTGCCGGGGCCGACGCTCATCAATTCGGGGATCATCATCGGCGGCGTGGGCGGGCAGTTCTTCCCGACGCCGGAGATGGTGAAGGAGCACAACATCGTCTATCCCGAGTATCTCGACGCCGACACGCACGACGAGATCGTGAAAGCGGTGCGGCAGAATTCGCTGTTCGGCGCGAAGGTCATCAAGGTATGCGTGGATTGCAAGCCGTATCCGTACACGGTGGATGATCTGAAACTGTTCGTGAAGGAAGCGGCGAATGCCGGGATGAAGGTCGCGGGCCATGTGCAGACGGAAGAAGGCGCACGGCGTGCGATCGAGGCGGGGATATGGTCCATCGAGCACGCCAACGCGCTCACCGACGAACTGCACAAGCAGATGGCGGCGAAGGGCATATGGCGCGTCGGTACGGAGACGCCGTTCACCGAATATCGCGGCACGCAGGCGGCGTTCGACCGTACTGTGGCGGGCATGAAGAGCGCGTGGGCTGCCGGCGTGAAGATGGCGTTCAGCACCGACGCCGATTACTACGTCCCCGGCATGACGCGCGGCGAGGTCGTCATCAACTTCCTGAGGTCGTGGAAGGCCGCGGGCATTCCCGACAAAGAGATCCTCAAGATCATGACGACGAACGGCTACAAAGTCTCCGAGTTGGAGAACAAGCGCGGGCCGATCAAGGCCGGCTTCCCGGCCGACATGATCGCGGTGAAAGGCGACCCGCTCACCAACATCGACGCGCTGCGCAGCGTCAGCTTCGTGATGAAAGATGGCCTCGTCTTCAAGCGCGACGGCGTGATGACGCCGGAAAAGTTCCTGCACGGCGGGCCGGTGAACGGGTGGAGGATACGGTGAGATTGAGTCATCGGGTCATTGAGTCATTGGGTCATTGAAGAAGAGCGGTGCAATCTGGCGTGCTCCGCTGCTGGCAGCGGTTCGCCCGATCGAGGGCGACCGGGCTCCATTTTCCGTAACTTCTCGCGTGTTCGTGCCGTTAAATCAAGTTGAAGGGCGCTCGCGGGGGCCATTCTCGCGGCCAAGGCGAACAAAAGGCGCTGCCGTTCCGTATAATTCTCCGTCCCTTATGTCGGAACTCAAGCGAGAACTGGAGTCGCTGCGCTACAGCGAGCCCACACCGCGCGGTGGCGGCATCTGGCTGCTGCTGATCGCGGTGCTGCTCGCGCTCGGCGCCGGCGGCTATTGGAAGTTCCGCCAGGGTGCGGATGCGCTGGAGATACAGACGGTGAAAGCGGCAGTCACGGGCGAAGGCGGCGCGGATGCCGCGAAGAGCCCGCTGCTGGCGGCTTCCGGATACGTGGTCGCGCGGCGGAAGGCGGTCGTTTCGGCGAAGATCCAGGGGCGGCTCTCGGCACTGAAGGTCGAAGAGGGAAGTCAGGTCAAGGAAGGCGAAGTGATCGCGCGGCTCGAGAGCACCGACTACGAGGCCGCGGTCGAGAGCCAGAAGGCGACGGTGCAGCGAGCGGAAGCCGACCTGGCGGAATATCGCAGACAAGCCCGCATCGCCGATAGTCTGGCAAAGCAGGATATCGGTTCCAAAGACGCGGCGGAAGCGGCAGCAAGTCGTGTGCGCTTGTCCGAAGCGGCGCTGGCACAGGCCAGAGCGCAGCTCGACTACAACGAAGCGCAGTTACGGAACACCTACATCGTGGCGCCGTTCAGCGGTGTGGTTGTGAAAAAGATGGCGGAGGTCGGCGAGAGCGTGGCGCCGATCCCGCCGGGCGTGAATATCTCGACGTCGTCGGGCGCCATTGTTGCGCTGGCTGATCTGGCGACACTGGAAGTCGAAGCGGACGTGGCGGAAGCGAACGTCGCCCGGCTCGGGGCAAGCCAGCCGGCGGAGGTCAACGTGGAAGCGATCCCCGACAAGACATTCCACGCGGTGCTGCGGCAGATCATTCCCACGGCTGACCGCACGAAAGCGACCGTGCAGGTGAAGGTGACGATCCTCGACAAGGACCGCAACCTCAAGCCGGAGATGAGCGCGAAGGTGACGTTTCTGGAGCGGCAGAAGCCGCAGCCGAAGTCACAGCAGACGGCGAAGCGCGAGATCACGGTACCGGCCGAGGCGCTCACGACGCGCAACGGAAAGTCGGTGGTGTTCGAGGTCGTGGACGGCAAGGCGGTCGAGCGTCCGGTGGTGACGGCGGGCGAGTATCGCGGGCGCGCGAGCGTGCGCGAAGGACTGGCGGGCAGCGAGATCCTGGTGGCGAATCCGCCGGAGAAGTTGAAGAGCGGCGACCCGGTAAAAACCAAAAGCTAGCCGCAGATCAACGCGGATGAACGCAGATCGAGATCTTTCAGGGAAGGATCATGGCGACACAGAATGCAGTCGTGAACCAAACGTCCAACGCGGCGCGTGCAGTTGCCGTCGACGTGCAGAACGTCAAGAAGGTCTATCGCCGCGATGCGCAGGAGATCCCCGTGCTCACCGGCATCGACCTGCAGGTGCCGGAGGGTGAATTCCTGGCGCTGATGGGGCCATCGGGCTCGGGCAAAACGACGCTGCTGAACCTGATCGCGGGCATCGACCGGCCAACGTCGGGGCGGCTCACAGTGAGCGGCACGGACGTGACGCAGCTCAGTGAGGGCGCGCTGGCGAAGTGGCGCTCGCGCCACGTGGGATTCGTCTTCCAGTTCTACAACCTCATCCCGGTGCTGACGGCGGCGGACAACGTAGAGCTGCCGTTGCTGCTCACGTCGCTCTCGAAGAAGCAGCGGCGGGAGCGCGCGTTGACCGCGCTGCGCGTCGTTGGACTGGCGGACCGCGCACAGCACTATCCGCGGCAGCTTTCCGGCGGCCAGGAGCAGCGCGTCGCTATCGCACGCGCCATCGTCACGGACCCGAGCATCCTGGTGGCCGACGAGCCGACCGGCGACCTCGATGCGCGCAGCGCCGAGGAGATCCTCGAGCTGCTGGTCACGCTCAACCAGGAGTTCAAGAAGACCATCGTGATGGTGACGCACGATCCGCGCGCCGCGACGCGCGCCCATACCGAGCGCTTCCTCGAAAAGGGAATACTCGCGCCGCACGGCGATGACGTGTTGCGCGATGCATCGCTGAAGGAGCGGCCATGAAGTTCGCACCGTTCATCCTGAAGCACCTGCGGCGCAACTGGGTGCGCAGCGGCAGCACCATCCTGGGCATGGCGGTCTGCATCTTCCTGTTCTGCACGTTGCGCACCATGCTCAGGGCACTCGACGACACGCGCGAACTCGGTAACACCACGCGCCTGGTGACGCGGCACTCGGTCAGCCTGGTCTACAACCTGCCGCTGTCCTATGAGACGCAGCTTCGCTCGGTGCCGGGTGTGCAGGAAGTGGCGATCTCCACGTGGTTCGGCGGCATGCTGCTTGCCAAGCGCGAGACCAAGGATGACAAAGACGCCAGCGGCCAGCCGGACTTCAGCAAGTTCTTCAACAATATGGCCGTCGAGGACGAGCCGTACTTCCGCATGCATCCGGAATTCAAGGTTCCGGACGAGGAGATGAAGGCGTTTCGCGAGGACATGCGCGGCTGCATCCTCGGACGCGGCCTGGCGAACCGCTTCGGTTGGAAGGTCGGTGACACGTTCTTCCTGGAGAGCTTCATCCCGCCGTATCGGCGGCGCGAAGGACCGTTCGAGTTCGTGGTACGCGGCATCTTTGACGCTGACCTGGTGCGCGAGCCCGCAGCAGATGATCGCGTGATGTACTTCCACTACAAGTACCTCTACGAGGCGACGGGACGGAACGTCGCTGCGGGGCTCTACCTGGTGCAGCTCGCGGATCCGAAGCAGGCGGCGACAGTGGCCCGGGCCATCGACACCAAGTTCGAGAACAGCGAGGCCGCCACCAAGACCGAGACGGAAGCCGCATTCCGCGCCGATTTCCTTGGCATGATCGGCAATCTCTCGCTGTTGCTGAACAGCATCGGGCTGGCCGTGATCTTCACCATCCTGCTCGTCACCGCGAACACCATGAGCATGGCCGTGCGGGAGCGGCGCACGGAGATCGCGGTGCTGAAAACGCTCGGCTTCCGCAGCAGCCAGGTCATGGGACTGATCGTGGCGGAAGCGCTGGCGATCGGCGCGCTGGGTGGCGGGCTCGGAGTCTCCTTGAGCTGGTTCATCATCACGGGACTGAAGAAGGCGCCCATGCTGAACGGCTTTCCCCGGTTCGGTCTGCACTGGCAGGTAGGCAGCCAGGGAATGGCGATCGCGCTCCTGCTCGGCTTCGCCGCCGGGCTGGCGCCGGCAGTGGCGGCGTATCGTGCGCGCGTCACCGAGACGCTGAGGGAGGTCTGATGGCGCTGCCGATCTCTTACAACGCGCGTTCGCTGGCCGCCCGCTGGAAGACCACGCTGTTCGCGGTTTTCGGTATCGCCATGGTCGTGGCCGTGTTCGTCGCCCTGATGGCGATGCGCAGCGGCTTCAACCTGGCACTGCGCTCCACCGGCATCCCGCAGAACGCCGTCGTGGTGCAGCGCGGCTCGGGCTCGGAGCTGACCTCGTGGCTCTCCATCGAGCATCGCAACAAGGTGATGGTGGATTCGCGCGTGGCGCTCGGCGCGGACGGCCGTCAGCTCGCGTCGCCGGAGATCGTGGTGGTCGGCAGCTTCCCGCGGCGCAGCGACGATAATCCGGTGAACGTCACCATCCGCGGTGTGACCCCGAAGGCGTTCGACGTGCGCGACGGCATCAAGGTCACGCAAGGGCGCATGTTCACGCCGGGATTGAACGAGCTGATCGTGGGCGAGCGCATCGCGGAACGCATCAAGGGATTCGACCTCGGCGCCACGCTCACGATGCAGCGTACCGCTTGGAAGATCGTCGGCTTGTTCTCGTCGCGCGGGGGCGCGTTCGAGAGCGAGGTGTGGGGCGACCTCGATACCATGGCCGGGCCGTTCCGTCGCCAAGGCGGCTCGAATTCACTCGTCGTGCGGCTGAAAGACGCGAGCAGCATCGAGGGGTTCGACCGCTGGATCCGCGACGATCCGGCGATGCAACTGCAGGCCGTCAACGAAGAAAAGTACTATGCCGACCAATCCGGTGGACTCTCTGCCACATTGCTCTTCCTGGTCGGGTTCGTCTCTTCGACCATGGCCATTGGCGCGGTGTTCGGCGCGATGAACACGCTGTACGCGCTCGTCGCGGCACGCACGCGCGAGATCGGGACGCTGCGCGCCGTCGGCTTCTCGCGCTTCAGCATCCTCACGTCATTCGTTATCGAGTCGCTCATCCTGGCGGTGGTCGGCGGGCTCATCGGATGTTCGCTCGCGTTCCCGATCAACGGCATGAGTACAGCATCGGGCCAGACGGCGAGCTTCAGCGAGGTGGCGTTCGCGTTCCACATCGCACGCGCCGACGTGATCGCCGGTTTGATCTTCGCCGGGGTCATGGGATTGATCGGTGGGCTGATGCCGGCGTTCCGCGCCGCCCGACTGCCGATCGCGAGCGCACTGCGCGCGGCGTAAACCTAACGCAGAGGACACAGAGGACGTGGAGGTTTTCCAATGCCTCTGCGTCCTCATTTCCTCTGCGTTAGGTTCTCACTCTTCGCGCAGCGCCACCATCGGATCGAGATTGGCGGCGCGCCGGGCCGGCAGGAGGCTTGCTGCCACGGAGACGGCAGCGAGGACGACGGCGGCCGCGATCATCGTCACCGGGTCGCTCGGCTTCAGGCCGTAAACCAGCTTCGTTGCGCTGCGTCCCGCCAGCAGGGCGAGTCCGGCGCCGATCACGATGCCCACGGCCAGCATCCCCGCGGCCTCGCGCACCACCATCGCCAGGATCTTCAGCGGCGTGGCGCCGAGCGCCATGCGGATACCGATCTCATTCGTCCGCCGCGCCACCGTGTACGAGATCACGCCGTAGAGCCCGATCGTCGCCAGGATCGCCGCCAGCAGACCGAAGAAGCCGGAGAGCGTTGCCAGCATGCGTTCGCGGATGAGCCCGTCTTTGAGCTGCGTGCGAAAGACGGTGAAGTTGATGCTGATGTTCGGGTTCGTCTGCTCCACGGTGTGGCGCAGTGAGGTGAGCAGGGAAGCGAGCGCCAGGTCGGAGCGCACCATGACTTCGTCGCCCTCGTCGGGCCTTGGGTCCTGCGTCATGGGGAAGACGGCGATGGGCTCGAAGTCTTCCTTCAGGTCGTAATACTTCCAGTTCGCGGTGATGCCGACGATCTCGTAGACCTCTTCCTTATCGCCGCGCTGCACCTCGAGCGAGAAGGTCTTGCCGACCGGGTTCTCATCGGGGAAGTACTTCTTCGCGAACGCCTGGTTAATGATGGCGACCTTCGGCGAGGTGGCGGTGTCCTTCTGGTCGTCGAAATCACGCCCGGCGACGAGCGGGGTGCCCATGGTCTTGAAGAACGCCGGCCCAACGCGGTTGAGCAGCGCATTCGCGTCATTGCTCGTCCATCCCAGGCGCTTGCCGTGGGCGATGACGCCCTGGTTCCAGCCGCTGCCGCTCACGGGCACCATACTGGCTTCGGCGGCGTTGAGCACGCCGGGAAGAGCACGCACCCGGTCCAGCAGCCGGCGCTTGTACTCCATGCGCTGGTCCTTGGGCAGACCGAGGCGGCTGACGTCTACATTCATCACGAGGATACCGTCGCGCTGGAAGCCAGCGTCGAGCGTCATGATGTTGCGCAGGGTCCGGACGAAGAGCAGCGCGGCGACCACCAGCACCAGCGAGAGGGCAACCTGTGTCACGACCAGAGCACGGCGCAGGGAGAAACGCTCGCGCGTCGTCGTGAGGCCGCGGCCACTGGCGTTCATGACGCGTGCGGGCGAGCCGGCCGTGGCTCGCACCGCGGGCGCGAGGCCGAAGATCAGGCACGTCAACACGCCGAGTACGGCGGTGAAGCCGAGCAGGCGCCAGTCGAGTCCGAGGTCGAGGACGATGCGCGTCGTGTCGGTGCTGAGGAAGTTGACCAGCAGCCGGCTGAGCGCCTGCGCGAGCGCTGCCCCGAGCACGGCGCCGAAGAGCGCGAGCAGCAGGCTTTCTGTCAGCAGTTGACGTACCAGGCGGCCGCGCGAAGCGCCGAGGGCGAGCCGCACGGCGATCTCGCGCTCGCGCGCGCTGGCCCGCGCGAGCAGCAGGTTTGCCAGGTTGGCGCACGCGATCAGCAACACCAGGCCGGCGATCGCCAGTAGCATCCATAGCGGCGTTTCATACTGGCGGCGGAGATAGGAAAAGCCGGTGCCTCCGGGGATGGCTTCGAAGCGATACTCCATGTAGTGCTTCACCGCGTCCGGCGGATAAACCGGCGGTACGGTTGCTTCCAACGTCGGCACCGAGATGGCTTTCAACTGCGCAGTGGCGCGGTCGAACGACCAGCCCGGCTTGAGCCGGCCCATCATGGCGAGCCACCAGCCGTGCTTCATGTCCATGATGGAGTTCTCGCCGTTGACCAGCTGTTCGGCGCACAACGGCACAGCGATGTCGTACGAACGCCCCACCTCGACGCCGTAGAAGTTCGCCGGCGTGACGCCAACGATCTCGAACGGATGGCCGTCGAGCGTGATCTTCCGGCCGACGATGTTCGCGTCGCCGCCGTACTGCCGCTGCCAGAAGGCGTAGCTGATGACGGCGCCCGGCGCGCCGCAGCCGCGCACATCGTCGCTTGGGTTGAGCACGCGGCCGAGCAGCGCCGGCACCCCCAGCGTGTTGAAGTAATCGCCGCTCACCCAAGTGCCGCGCGCGTACAGCGCTTCACCTCCGGTCTTGAGGTTCCAGCCAGTTGTTCCCCAGGCGAAGATGTGCGAGAAGCCCTCTTGGCGGTCGCGGATCTGTTCCCACAGCGCGTTCGTGAACGTGGCATAGCGGCCGTTCCAGCGGCCCGAACCCCAATGCCGGTCGTGGATCTGGATGACGGCCAGCTCCTGCGCGTCCTGCACCGCCAGCGTGCGCATGCGGACGGAGTCGAGCAGTTGGAAGATGGCGGTATTGGCGCCGATGCCGAGCGCGAGAGACAGGACGGCGACCAGTGTGAAGGCAGGATTCAGACGCAGGACACGCGCGCCATAGCGCACGTCCTGCCAGAGCGCGCTGAACCAGGAGCGGCGCGGCTGGGAATCTAGGGCGGTTTCGGGGTAGGGATGCTCCACGCGCGCGACCTCCTGGTGACGAAGTTTTAGACGGCGCGCGACGGAGAGCGGTTAGCAGGGAAGGCGTCTCAATCAGAACACCGTGTCATCCTGAGCGCAGCCGGCGCGTATGCGACGGCGAAGTCGAAGGATGACGCACAGACCCTACTCAGTGCAGGCTGCGCTCCCATTTGCTGGTCTGCCAGTTGGCGGTCTTCTTCTCGCTGATCCACGGTGGCAGCTCCATCAGCAGGAAGCGAGAGAGCGCGTCGACGTACGGCTCATACATGCGACGAAGCTCGGCGAGGCGCTGCTCGAAGGCCTCGCCGTCGCGCAGGCGCACGCCGGCTTCGGCCAGGCGCGCGCGCAAGCGCGGCAGAGTGTCGCCGGGAAGGCGATTGACGCACTCGGGGCAGGGCGGGACGTTGAAGATCTTGGCGAGATCGACCATCGCGTGCCGCGCCATGGCGAAGGTGAGCTGCGCCTGGAAGCTGCTGACGCCTTCCACGCCGGCGAGACAGAGCGCGCTGGCATCGAGCACGCTGGTGAGCGCGCCGAGCCACGATTGATTGTCGTGCTGCGAGCGGAAGTAGCTGAGCACCGGATAGGAGATGTGGCTCTCGAGCAACTCGGCGGCCCAGCGCTCCCAATCGCGCAACATCTCCGGCAGTAAGGCGACGCCTTCGCCTTGGCCATACTTGCGCAACAACTCGGCGGCCGACGGCGGCGAACCGGCGCGCGCGTCGAGCAGCGTGATGTTCGCCTCGCGCCGGGAGAACGATTGGTAGAGGACGGGCAGATAGCCGATGACGATAGCGAGCAGGCCAAAGCCACTCACCGCCTCGATGACGGTGAGTGCGCGCGTCATGTCATTGTGCTGCGCGCCTTCGCCGAGCGTGACGAAGTTCACGCCGCTAATGAACATCATCTGCGCAAACGATTCGGTCCCTCCTGCGGCCGCCCAATGCGCGAGCGCGAAGGCCGTGATGCCGCCCGCAGCCCACACGACCAACAGCAGCAGGATCGACAACGGTCCGTAGACGCTGAGAAAACCTTCGCGCGCCTTGCGGTCGCGAATACGCGCCGCGACGAACCTCCACGGCGTCCAGGTGGCGATGTAGAAGATGCGCGTCAGCCGGAATCGGCTGGCGACGCGACGCGGCAGCACGATGCTTTCGAAGGCGTCGACCGCGATGGTCAACCCGAGGGCTACGGCGGCCACCGCCGCGAGCACGACCATCAGCGCAGGCCTTTCTTCAGCAGCGCGATCTGGCCGGCGTGGTAGACGTTGTGCTCCACCATGCCGAGCAGGATGCGGCGATAGCTGTAACGCTTGGTGGGAACACGCGCCGCTAATCTGCGCGGAGAGAATCTCTGCATGGCAGTGCGCAGCCGGCGCTGGTTGCGCTGCAATTCGGCTTGCAGGCGGCGCCAATCCTCTTCCGTGGCCGCGGCACGCGTCGGAAAATCTTCCGGCGGCGAACCCACCGCTTCGCCCTCAAGCCACCGGCAGACGGCGCCATCCCACGCTGCCACGTGCGCCACCAGCTCCCAGATGGTGTGGGCGCCAGGTACGACGCGTTGCGTGGCCTGCGCCGCTGATACCCCTTTGAGGATGTGCTGCAACGACGGCCCGTGCCACGCGTCGCCTTCAAAGACGCGCTTCAACTCGTCGACTGCCTGCTTGCGTTCGTCCATATTTCTATTGCTCCGCTGAACTAACGAAGGATGCGCGACCCGTGCGGTGCGATTCACCCTTTTCCGTCGCACCCACCGCCGCATTACAATACTCGCTTATGGAAGTCTGTGACCTCGCCAACAAGGAATGCGTGCCGTGCCGCGGTGGCGTGCCGCCGCTCAAGGGCGCTGAGCTCACGCAGTACACGCAGCAGTTGCCGCAGTGGAGCGTGAAGAACGAGCACCACCTGCACCGCGCGTACAGCTTTCCCGACTTCGTCAGCGCGCTCGCCTTCGTGAACCAGGTGGGCCAACTGGCGGAACAGCAGGGCCACCACCCCGACATTTTTCTCGCGTGGGGCAAGGTGGAGATCACCATCTGGACGCACAAGATCGACGGGCTCACGGAAAGCGACTTCGTGCTGGCGGCCAAGATCGAGAGAATGTCCGAACCGATGGCGTCGCCACCGCCGGGAAAGTAGACCGATGCCGACGACAGCGCTCGAAAACCTGGTCACGGTGCTGCGTGCCGAGCCGCACACCAGCTTTGACCGCACGGCCGGCATCGAGGCGCTGTTGCGCCAACATCCCGTCGCGCCCGAGACCCTCAAGCCCTATCTGCTGTGGGACCGCCAGCACTACACGCGCAACCTCATCGACAAGACGCCGCTGTATGAGCTGATCGCCATCTGCTGGGAAGTCGGACAGGCGAGTTCGATCCACAATCACAAAGACCAGAATTGCTGGATGGCGGTGCCCATCGGCCGCCTGCTGGTGCAGAACTATCGCGTGCTGAAACAGGACCTCGACGCCGGCGCGTGCGACCTGGAACCCTCATCGCAGGTGGAGATGAATCCCGGCAACCCGCTCGCGGTGGATCCCGACGAGCCGGTGCACAAAGTCTTCAACCCGCCGGAGTTCGGCGAGCGCGCGGTGAGCCTCCACGTGTATTCGCGTCCGTTCGATTCCTGCGTGGTGTACTCCGACGAGCAGCACAAGTGCGGTGAGATCAAGCTGCACTACAACACGATGTACGGGAAGCCGGTCACGATTGGTTAGCCGCAGATGAACGCAGATGAACGCAGCTGGGCTTTCTTGCATTAGCAAAGGCATAGCGCTTGAAGTAAGGGCGTGGGCCGAAGTTCATCAGTAGAGCCACTTCCACCTCTGTCGCCCGTAAATAATTCAAGACTTGTGCTTCGAACGCAGGATCGATAGAGCGCGCAGCTTTGACCTCGATCAACACCTTTCGTTCGACGACAAGATCGGCGCGGAAGTCGCCAACTTTCCTTCCGCGATACCAGACAGGCACGTCAGTCTGGCGCTCTACCGCCAGCCCAGCATCTGCAATCTCCCAGTAAAAAGCCTGCTCGTAGACCGACTCAAGGAAACCGAAGCCGAGGTCACCGTAGATCCTGTAGTAGATCTCGATGAGCTTCTCAGTCAATTCCTTATGAAGGAATCTGCGTTCATCTGCGTTCATCTGCGGCCCCTCCAGCTTCGCTCCACTTCCACTCCGCATAACGGCGGCGCAATTCCGTCTTCAGCAGCTTCCCGGTCGACGTGTGGGGCAGTTCGTTCACCACAACGAGATCATCGGGCATCTGCCACTTAGCGAAACTGTGCTGGGCGCGCAGGTAGTCACAGAGTTCGATGAGCGTCAACGTTGACTGCGGACGCAGCACTACGACGGCCAGGGGTCGCTCCTGCCACTTGGGATGCGCGATGGCGACGACCGCGGCTTCTGCGACCGCAGGATGACCGACGACGGCATTCTCGAGATCGACCGAGCTGATCCACTCACCGCCTGACTTGATCAGGTCCTTGGTGCGGTCGGTGATCTTCAGATAGCCCTCTGGATCGATGGTCACGACGTCGCCGGTGCGGAACCAGCCGTCGTCGGTCCACTTGTCCTTCTGCTCGTCGGTGCGGAAGTAGCGCGCGGCGATCCACGGACCGCGCACCTGTGCCTCGCCCATCGCTTCGCCGTCCCACGGCGCTGCGCCCTCATCACCGATGGAGCGCATCTCGACGAATGGCAATGGCAGCCCTTGCTTCGACGACAGGTGGAACAGTTCTTCCTTCGACCATGTGCGCATGTGCTGCTTGGGATAGCAAACGGTGGCGATGGGCGTGGTCTCGGTGAGTCCCCACGGATGGATGACGCGCACACCTCGGGCCTGCAAGCGGCCAATGAGCGATGCCGGCGGCGCTGAACCAGCGATCAGGACACGCAGTCCGTTCACGTTCCAGCGCTGCGGTCCGGCTTCCAGGGCTTGCACGACCGCGAGCCAGACGGTCGGCACCGCGCCGCTCAGCGTGACGTGCTCGCTGTGGATGAGGTCGAGCAGGCTATCGCAATCCACGTGGCGGCCCGGGAAAACGAGCTTGCTGCCCGCCATCACGGCGCCGAAGGGAACACCCCAGGCGTTCGCGTGGAACATCGGCATGGTCGCCATCACGGTGTCGTGATGGCTGATGGCGAACGAATCGACGAGGCAGATGGCGAACGAATGCAGCACGAGCGCGCGGTGCGAGTACAACACGCCCTTCGGCTTGCCGGTAGTGCCCGACGTGTAGCAGAGCGCGGCAGCGTCATCTTCGGCGCGCGCGATGGGTTGGAAATCGTCGGCATGCGCGGCGATGAAGTCTTCGTAGCTGTCGTAGGGCGCCGTCGGCGCGTCGCTGGCGACGATGATGCGCTCGGGCTTGATGTGCGCGCGGAACGTCTCGAGCAGGGGCAGTAGCACGTCGTCTACGATGATGAAGCGATCTTCGGCGTGGTTAACGATGTACGTGAGCTCGTCGGCATGCAGCCGCAGATTGAGCGTGTGCAGCACGCCGCCGGCGGCGGGAATGCCGAAGTAGCACTCCAGGTGGCGATAACCGTTCCACAGCAGCGTTCCTACACGGTCACCGGGCTTCAGTCCCGCACGCACCAGCGCTTGCGCCAAGCCGCGCGCGCGGCGATGGAAATCGGCGTACGTGTGGCGGTGCAGGCTACGGTCAGCGCGCCGCGACACGATCTCGGTCCGTCCAAAATACTTTCCCGCACGCTCCAGCAGGTGATGGAGCGTGAGCGGGTACTGCATCATGTCGCCGCGCATGGGGCCTCCGGAGAAAGAAACGCGCGGATGGTAGCACGAGCTATCGGGTGATCGGCGCAACGGGTGAACGGATGATCGGCGTGGCCGATGGGATCACTTGGTCGTGCGCTTGACCTCAGCTTCGGCCTGCCCGCGCGCGAAGCGCGCCTTGATCTGGTCGCCAGGGTGCAGCTGCGTGGAGTCTTTCACAACTTTGCCAGACGCATCGAAGACCAGACTGTAGCCGCGTTCCAGCACTTTGAGCGGTGAGAGCGCTTCCAGGCGGGCGGCGCGGGCTTCGAGTTGCGAGCGGCGCAGTTGCAGCAGGCGGCGCTCGAAGGCCGATAGCGACGCCGTGCGATTCTCCAGGTCGCGCCGTAGCCGTGTGATGCGGCCGCGCGCATCGTGGTGCTGGACGCGGGCGCGGGCGAAGTCGAGCCGCCGGTGTAACTCATGCAGCGTAGTGCGCTGGCGCGTGGCGAGGCGGTAGCTCAGGTCGTCGAGGCGCTGGTGGCGGCGTCCGAGCAGCTCGCGCATGCGCGCGAACGTGCCTTGCTGTGCCGCGCGCGTCAGTGCTTGCTGGGCCACCAGCAGGCGATAGCGCATGCCGCGCGACAAGCGGGAGTACAACTGCTGCACGCGCTCGTCGAGCTCCTGCCGGCTGCGTACAACGAGTTCGGCCGCAGCTGACGGAGTGGGCGCGCGCAGATCGGCCATGAAGTCCACGATGGTGAAATCCGTCTCGTGGCCGATGGCGCTGATCACCGGGACCTTCGAGGCCGCGATGGTGCGGGCGAGACCTTCGTGATTGAAAGCCGCGAGGTCTTCCACCGACCCGCCGCCGCGCGCGACGATGATCACGTCGGGCGCGTGCGCGGCCGCCAGGCGATTGAAGTAGCGCACGCCGGCGCTCACCTCGGTGGCCGCGGCCTCGCCCTGTACCTGCGCAGGATAGATGACGATGTGGACGTTCTCGTGCCGGCGGCGCAGCACGTTCAACATGTCGTGCAGCGCGGCGCCGCGCGGCGACGTCACGATGCCGATGCGGCGTGGCAGGGAAGGCAGCGGTTGCTTGCGCGCGGGTTCGAACAGGCCTTCGGCAGCCAGCTTCTGCTTGAGTTGCTCGAAGGCGATCTGCAGCGCGCCCGCACCCTTGGGTTCGAGGAACTCGGCCGAAAGCTGCAGTTCGCCACGCGCGTCGTACACGGTGACGCGGCCGCGCGCGATGACGCTGAGCCCGTTCTCCGGCTTGAAGCGCAGCAGGCGCGCCTGCGAACGGAACATCACGACGCGCAGCTGGGCGTTACCGTCTTTCAGCGTGAAGTAAAGGTGTCCCGACTCGGCTGGCCGGAAGTTCGATATCTCACCCTCCACCCACACGTCGGTGTACTGGCGCTCCAGTTGCGTGCGCACGGCGGAGACGAGGTCCTGCACCGTCCAGATGCGGCGTTGCAGCGCGGCTTCAAAATGGAGGCCGAGTTGGTTCATTGTTCCTGTCGCCTCCGGCTCAAAACCTCAACGAGTCGGGCTCGCACGCAGACACTCGAGGCGCTCAAGCGCGCTCGGCGGGCTGTTGGCCCACTCCGCTTAGTGGCGAAAACGGCTGACGAGATAAAGGATTATAGACAGCAGGATGCTCAACCCGATGGAAGTGGCGAGCGGGAAGTAGAACACCGTGTTCTTGCCGCGATAGACGATGTCGCCCGGCAGGCGGCCGAGCGGGAGGCCTGCGCGGCCGGCGGCAATAAGGAACACACCGACCACGAGCAACACGCCGCCGCAGATGACCAGCAGTCTGCCGAGATCGGCCATGAGCAGATTCTAAGCTGAGTTTGAGCGCAATATCCGGATGGCAGGCGAGACGGAGTCCTGATAAGAATGAAGCGAGTGAAGGAGTGACGCTATGAGCAGTACGCAGCCAACGTCTACCGGGGAAGCCTATCGCGAAGAGAAATTCGCCCGTTTGAACCAGCGAGACCCCATCGACGTCATGTCCGAGACGGCGACAGCGCTGGAGCAGATCGTGCGCGACCACTCGCCCGCCGTGCTGCGCCGGCGTCCGTTCGCAGGCAAGTGGACGGCCAACGAGGTCATGGGACATCTGGTGGACAGCGAATTGGTTTACGGCTATCGCCTGCGCCTGATCTTGTCTGAAGAGAACCCCTCGATCCTCGGCACGCGGCAGGATGCGTGGGTGGAGCGCTTGCGGCACAACGAGCGCGAGCCGGCCGAACACGTAGCGACGTTCCGCGCCCTGCGCGGGTTTAATCTCGCGATCTGGCGGCGCCTCTCAGCCGAAGAACTGAACCGCACCGGCCTCCACAACGAGCGCGGCGCGGAAACGCTGGCGGTGATGTTGCGGCTGATGGCCGGCCACGATCTCGCGCATCTGGACCAGATCAGGCGCTACATCGAAGCGGCGCAATAACGCCGTTGACTCGGCGTCGCCGTCCATACGACGATGCGCGCACCTCATGAATCTCACCGTCTTTTACTTCCTGGCGTGGACCTGTGGTTTGCTGCCGTACATGGCGGTGAAGTCGGCGTTCGTCGTGAATCGGGGTGAGAAACCGATCCCGCCCTTCAAGAAGATGCAGACCGGGACGTTGGTCATGCTGACCGGGACGTTCGCGATCGCGTTGGCGACCGCACGCAGCATCCATCTTGATCTATTCCACGCCGTGACCCTGCGCCCCCAGGACATCGGGGCAGGCTTGCTGATGCTAACGGTCGCGCTCGGCTCGGCATCGTGGCGCTTTCGCTTGGCTTCGCCGGCGCGACGCGAGCGTCTGCTGAAGATCATCCCGCAACAACCCAATGACATCTGGTTGTGGGCGGCGGTCTCGTTGGCTGCGGGCGTGTTTGAAGAGGTGATCTATCGCGGTGTGATGTTCGCGATCTTCAACTTCCGGACCGGCTTCCGGTGGTGGCCCGCCGTGCTGATCTGCACGGCGGTGTTCGCGGTGTCGCATGCCATCCAGGGATGGAAGAGTGCCATGACCGTCGGCGCGTTCGCGCTCGCCTTCCACGGCCTCGTGTGGTTCACCGGGACGCTCTATGTCGCCATGGCCGTGCATGCGATCTACGACTTCAGCGTGGGAATCATCTATCCGCGGCTGGCGAAGAAGTATCCGAATCAAGTAGAGTCGGCGACGGCGTGATCATCCCACCCTCCCCTGAAGGGGAAGGGTGGGGCACCCGGCATGACTTGAAAGGGCACGGCTAAAGCCGCGCCGAATCGGCCCAAAGAGGATCAGCGGCGGACATCATCCAAGAAGCTGGATGATGTCCGCCGCATGTATTTTTATTGCGCCGCTATGGCGCGGCTAAAGCCGCGCCCCTTCAAAGCAAAAGCCCGGCCGAAGGTGGCCGGGCTCCGGGGCTGAAGCCCCAATTCTCCGGATCGCAGATTCACCGCGCTAAAGCGCGGTGCTCCCACCAGTTACTCCTGCACGCTGACGACCTCGTGAAGGGGAAGGGTTGGGCACCCGCTTTTTCTTGGGTGGGAGCACCGGGCTTCAGCCCGGTGGAATCGAATCGCAAAAGGAGAGGGCTTTAGCCCTGGCCCTGGCTAAAGCCCAACTGTGATCCTCAATGATTCACCGCGCTAAAGCGCGGTGCTCCCACCATTACTCCTGCACGCTGACGACCTGCAGCACTTCCTCGACCGTGGTCAAGCCTTCCTGCAGCAGGATGGCTGCGTAGGCCTTCAGGTCGAGCATGCCGCTCTTGAGCGCGCACGCGGTGACTTCTTCCGTGGTAGCGCCGCGCGACACGAGGTTGCGCAGCTCCTGGTTCATCTTCAGGACCTCGTAGATACCCACGCGTCCCTTGAAGCCCGAGCCCGAGCATTCGTTGCAGCCGCGCTTCTGCCACAGCTGGATCTCCTGGCCGGGCTTGTGCGCGATGCCCATGTAGTCGAGCGTGGCTTCGTCGGCGACGTACTGCTCTTTGCAGTGTTTGCACAGGCGGCGGGTGAGGCGCTGCGCCATCACGCCGATGGTCGAAGACGAGATGAGGAACGGCTCGACGCCCATCTCCTGCAGGCGCATGAAGGCGCCGGCGGCCGTGTTGGTGTGCAGCGTAGTGAACACCAGGTGGCCGGTGAGCGCGGCTTCGACGGCGATGTGCGCGGTTTCCTTGTCGCGCGTCTCGCCCACGAGGATGACGTCGGGGTCCTGGCGCAGGAAAGCGCGCAGGATGCGGGCGAAATCGAGTCCGATGTCCTTGTGTGCCTGCACTTGCGTGATGCCGCCCAAGTCGTATTCGATCGGGTCTTCCGCGGTCGAGATATTGATGGTCGGATCGTTGATCTCGCTGAGCGCGGAATAGAGCGTGGTCGTCTTGCCAGAGCCGGTCGGGCCGGTGACGTACATGATGCCGTACGGCTGATTGATAAGGTCGCGCACGAGTTGCAGCGTGGGCGCATGGCTGATGAGCTGCTCGAGGCCGAGCATGGTATTCGACTTGTCGAGGATGCGCATGCAGACCTTCTCGCCCCACTTGCCGGGGATGGTCGACACGCGGAAGTCGATGGGCTTGCCTTCCATGTTCACGCTGATGCGGCCGTCCTGCGGCAGGCGCTTCTCCGAGATGTCGAGCTTGGAGAGGATCTTCAGGCGCGAGATCAGGCCCATCTGCACTTTCTTCGGCAACGCCTGGATCACGGTGAGGTTGCCGTCCATGCGGAAGCGGATGACGAGTTCCTTCTCCATCGGCTCCACGTGGATGTCGCTCGTGCCCTTCTTGATGGCGAGCGCGAGGACGGAATTCGCCAGCCGGATGATGGGCGCGTCTTCCGACGCGTTCATCAGGTCCTGCTTGCTGTCGGAACCGCCGCCGGCGGCGCCCATCTCTTCGGCGAGTTGCAGTTCGCGCAGAATGTCGGACTGCAGCAGGTCCATGGTCACTTCGGCCGACACCGCTTGCCCGGTGGCGCTGGCTACCGCGGCGCTGGCGGCAGCCTGCTCGGCGGGGTCTTCTTTCTTCATGAGTTGCAGATAGGTGCCGCCCATGAACTTGCGGAAGTCCTCTTCCGTAGTCACGACCGGCTCGACCATCACGCCCTTGATCACGCGGCGCACGTCGTCGAGCGCCAGGATGTTGTTCGGATTCACCATCGCCAGCGTGAGGCGATTGTTCACGAACGCTACCGGCAGGATCTTGTGCTGGTTGATCATCGGCAGCGGGACAAGGCCGAGCACGCGCGGGTCGAAATTCATCTTGCCGAGGTTGATGTACTCGATGCCGACCTGCTGGTTGGCGTGCTCCAGGCGCTCGGCGAGTTCCGACGTGAGCGCCAAGCCGATCTTCGGATACTGCATGACCAGTTGCTGAAAATCCGCCTGCTCGAGCACGGCGCAGGTGGTGGGCTGCAGCGACATCACGCTGGCAGTGCGCGGCTTGCCGGTCAGGAGCGACATCTCGCCAAAGTTCTGGCCGGGACCCATCTCGGTGAGGAGGAAATCGATGCCGGTGGCGGGATCTTTCTTGCGGACTTCCACCAGTCCGCCGGTGATGAAGAACATCGAGTTCCCGGGGGCGCCCTCGCGGACGATTATCTGGTTGGGTGGGAAGTCACGGCGCTTCATGCGCTTGACGACTTCGGTGCAGTCCTGCACGGAAAGCGCGCTGAACAGCTTGATGCGCTGCAAAAAGTGCTGCGGCTGAGCGGGGGTTGCCGCGGCCGCCGCGGGCTGCGGTGCCGCCGCAGTCGGTGCAACAGCAGGCGCCGGACTACTGGCCATGAGGGCCCTCCAAGGGGAAACACGCGTCAGGGGGAGACGGGCCGTGATTATAAGACAGTTACCCCAGATTCAAGCCCGGTTTTTGAGGGAAAAACGCCTGCCGACACCCCTGATCGGGCGTGTTTACAATACTCGCCGTGCGCTCGTTCCTTCGCTACGCGCTGCTCGTGCTGGTGCTGCTGCTGGTGGCGGCATTTTCCGCGTTGACGGCGATGCGGTTCGCCATCCACGGGCGTGAAACGACCGTACCCAAGGTGACGGGATTGACGCCGGCTGAGGCGGAGCGCGCGGCGTGGGCCGCTGGGCTGTCGTTGCACGTGGAGAACCGGTTCTACTCGGACATCGCTGCCGGTTACATCGTCTCGCAACTGCCCATGGCAGGCACACATGTGCGGCGTGGCTGGCCGATCCGCGTCGCCGAGAGCCTGGGGACGCAGCGACGCATCGTTCCCAACGTCGTTGGCTCGAGCCAGCGCGCGGCGGAGATCAACCTGCGCCGCCGTGGACTCGACATCGGCGCCGAAGCCGCGATCACACTGCCCGGCAGCACGCCGGATGAAGTGATTGCGCAGAGTCCGACGCCGCAGGCCGAGGCTTCGTCACCGAACGTCAACCTGCTGTTCGCCTCCGCTGCGCCGCTGGACTACGTGATGCCTGAGTTCGTCGGCAAGCGCGCCGACGAGGCGCTGCGCGTGCTAGCGCAGGCCGGCTTGAAAGATGCGAAGACGAACGCAGTGGCAGCGGCCGAACCCAGCGGAACCGTGGTGAAGCAGTTTCCGGGCGCGGGGCAGAAGGTCGGGCCGGGTATCTCCATCACGCTGGAAGTCGCCAAGTGAAGCTCTGGCTGGCGCCGCACAGCGAGGTCACGATCCGCGAACAGTTGGTGACGCAGGTCGTGCTTGGCATCCTGTGCGACGATCTCGAAGCCGGCCAGCGCCTGCCGAGCACGCGTGAGCTGGCACGCCGCTTCAAGGTCCACGCCAACACCGTGAGCGCGGCGTACAAAGAACTGGAGCGCGCCGGCTGGCTGGAGTTCCGCAAGGGCAGCGGCGTATATGTGCGCGAGGCGCAAGCGCGCGCCACGACGCCGCCGGCATTGCAACTCGATCAGCTCATCGCCGGCTTGTTTCGCAGTGCGCGCGAACTCGGAGCGCCGCTCGCCACGGTGCGGGCACGCTTGCGGCAATGGCTCGCCGCGCAGCCGCCCGATCATTTTCTGCTGATCGAGCCCGACGTGGAATTGCGCGCCATCGTGAGCGAGGAGATCAGGGCGGCGGTCAAGCTGCCGGTCTCCAGCGCCGGCTTTGAGGCTTGCCGCCAGACGGAAGCACTGGCCGGCGCTGTCGTCGTTGCGTTGCCCAGCAAAGCGGAGCGCGTCCGCAGGGAATTACCGGCGGATGCAGAAGGCCTGGTGCTCCACGTGCGCTCGGCGCCGGCTTCGCTGGCGCAGTGGCTGCCGGCGCGCGGTGAGTGGCTCATCGGTATCGCGTCGCGCTGGCCTGACTTCCTCAAGCGGGCGCGCACGATGCTGCTTGCGGCGGGCTTGGACGGAGACGGCCTTCTCGTCCGCGACGCGCGCAAGGCGGGCTGGGACAAAGGCCTGAAGCAGACGGTCGCCGTGGTCTGCGACACGCTCACCTGCAAGCAACTGCCAAAGGGCTGCCGCGCTATCCCGTTCCCGCTGCTCGCCGAGGCGTCGCTTGACGAATTGAAGCGCTACCAGGACTTCCTCTCGCGTCCCCTGCTCTAGACCTGCCGGTTGTGACACTCCCGGAACTGTCACAAAACGCCTGACGTGCCCTCGCCCATCTCTCTAACCTGATCGCCGAAGGTTGGAAGGAGAGCAGTATGAAACGCATCGCAGCAGTCCTGTTAGTCCTGGCATTCACCGCGAATGCATTCGCAGTACCCGCGGACTTCATCCGCATCCGCAAAGGGGACGGAGTTCACGTGATCGTTGTCAGCACGGGCAACGAGTGCAACGGCAAAGTCGTGGCACGCACCGAGACCGAGTTGACCGTGAAGCTCGACGGCGGCGGCAAGGAGTGCGGAGCCACGGAGTTTGTCACGGTGAGCCAGAGCAACCTGCGCATCACCGATCCACAGCAGCTTTCAGGCGCGAAGAAGGTTGCCGGCGCAGGCGCGGCTGGGCTGGGCGCGGCCGGCGTGTTGCGCGGCGCGGGCGCACTCGGCGCGGCGGGCAGCCCTGCCGGAGCGTTGTTCCTGGCCTTCGGTGGACTGGCGGCGGGCGGCGCGCTAGTGCATCACCTGGCGCGCAAAAGCCATGGTTACGTGCTGTATTGCTCGAAGCTGGAACCGGCGGACTTCAGCCCCGCAGCCACCAGTAAAGGACGATAGCGGCGATGAAAATGGCGCCGAGGATGCGCCACAGGCTGCCGCCTGAGGAGGAGGAGTACGTGATCGGCCCACTGCTGCTGGAGATCAAGTCGTCGGCCTTGGGCTTGGATGCTCCATCGCTCGACCACTCGAAAAGCTTGCCGCCGTGCGTGCCGGTCACCTTGATGTTGACGCTCTCGTGTACGTTCACGTTCACGCCTTGCTTCGCCGCGAATTGCTTGACGAATTCGGCGAGCCGCGGGGACTGTGCTGCCAGCACCTCTTGCAGCTTGGCTTGCACCTTTTCGCGGACCTCGTCTTGCGTGGCGCCTTCGAGCGTGGGGAACTGCTGCGGCGCGGACGATTCGGCGATGTATCCGCCGCCCTCTTTGGGCGTGATCTTGTACGAGAAGATGCGTTCCGAATGCGAAGTCTGGAAGTCCATCTACGTCACCGCACGCCGTTCGGGTAGAGCAGGATCTTGCTGGCCTCGCCGGTCTTCAGCCGGTCCATGCCCTTGCTGAAGTCGCGCATCGAGAGCCGGTCCGTGATCACCGGATGCAGGTCGAGCTTGCCGGCCTTGAGCAGGGCCGTCATCTGGTACCACGTCTGGTACATGCGACGGCCGTTGATGCCCTGGATGGTGATGCCCTTGAAGATGATGTCTTCGGAGAAGTTGAGTGCGACCGGTTTCGAGGTCAGACCGAGCAGTGAGATCCGTCCGCCGCGACGGACCACGTCGAAGGCGATGCGGATCGCGTCGGGATGGCCGGCCATCTCGAGGACTACGTCGGCGCCCGTGCCGCCGGTGTGGTCGAGGATGTAACGCCGCACGTCGTCCTTCGCGGGATTAAGCACGTGGTCGGCCCTCATCTGCTTGGCCACGCCACGGCGATGGTCGTTTACCTCGATGGCGAACACCTGCGTGGCGCCCACGGCACGGGCTACAGCGATGGCGAAGAGTCCGATGGGCCCGCAGCCGGTGATGGCGACGGTTTTCGCGGCGATCTCGCCCGCGAGCACGGTGTGGACCGCGTTGCCGAGCGGATCGAGGATGCTGGCGTACTCGGTGGGGATCGCCGGATCGAGCTTCCAGATGTTCGATTCCGGGATGACCACATACTCAGCAAAAGCCCCGTTCGCGTCGACGCCGATGATCTTCACGTTCTGGCAGACGTGCGCTTCGCCGGTGCGGCACTGCACGCACTTGCCGCAGGCGACGTGCATCTCGGCCGAGACGAAGTCGCCTTCCTTCACCGTCGTTACTTCATTGCCGACGGCGGCGACGTTGCCGCAGAATTCGTGCCCGGGAATGAGCGGCGGCCGGATGCGTCCCTGCGCCCAGCGGTCCCAGTCGTAGATGTGCAGGTCGGTGCCGCAGACGCTGGCGACCTTCACTTTGACCAGCACGTCGCGGGGGCCGAATGTCGGGATAGGAACGTCGCGGATCTCCGCGCCCGGCGCGGCTTCCGGCTTCACGACCGCGAGCATCGTCTGCGACATCGGGGCCTCACGGCGGGGAAGAAGATCGAAGCGAACAGCGATTGTAGCAAGAACAACTAGAACTCGTACCCCACCCGTCCGTTAGAAATCACAGTTCGGGTGCCCCACCCGTTCGTTAGAACTCAAAGCTCGGGTGCCCCACCCTTCCGCTTCAGCGGAGGGTGGGAATCATTTCGTGCACGCCAGTCCGACAACCACTCCGATTCGATCCGCACCGGACTTTCTTCCCCAAAGACGTAGTATCGATAGCTGCTCCATCTCCATTCTGCCGGAACGCTCACCAACCCTCGTATCACCGGATTGCGGTGAATGTATCGGATCTTTTCCACCATCTTTTCGCTCGTCCGCACATTGAAGTCGTAATAGCGCGGCAGCCAGAAGCGCGAACCGCCCTTGTGCGACAGCTTTCTCGCTACGTTCTGCTTTAGCATCTGGATCACGACCGCCAGCGACTTACGTAGCGGCTCTGACATCAGCACATGAACATGCTCGGGCATCGCTACGTAGGCCCGCAGCTCGAAGTCGTACCATCGGCGGACTTCTTCGACGGTCTGAAGGAACTCGGAGCGTGCGTCGGCGGTTCCGAGCAGCGGTAGGCGTTGATAGCAACTGAACGTAACGAAGTGGAGATTAGTTCGCGTCTCCTGAAATCGCCGCAGCGTGCTTGGCATCCGCGTCAGCCTACTCCCACCCTCCGCTAAAGCGGAAGGGTGGGGCACCCGACTTGGTGGTAGGAGCAGGCAATCCTGCATTTTTCATTTTGCATTTTGCATTGCGTCAGGCACCATGCTGCCCCTTATGCGAAAAGCTCTGCTCATCATTCTTCTCTGCGCCGCAGCCAGCGCACAGTCGAAGCCGAAGTCCGCCGCGAAGCTCCAACATCACCTCGCGGCCACGCCGAAGACCGTCGCTTGGGGCTACTACGACGCGGCGGCGCCGCCGGTGCTGCGCATCAAGTCGGGCGAAAGCGTCGAGTTCGACACGCTGATCACGTCGAGTCCCGAGCGGCTGGAGCGCGCCGGCGTCAAGCCCGCGGACGTGGAGCAGTCGCTGCGCGACATCTATAAAGAGGTCACCAACAAAGGCCCGGGCGGACACATCCTGACGGGGCCGGTCTACATCGAGGGCGCCGAACCCGGCGACACGCTCGAGATACACATCCAGAAGATCGCGCTCGGCATTCCCTACGCCTACAACGGCTTCAGCCCTGGGCGCGGCTTCCTGACCGAAGACTTCAAAGAGTCGAAGACGAAGATCATTCCGCTCGACGCGAAGCGCAACGTCGCGCAGTTCGG
>CAYWSH010000017.1:34142-36857 GCA_964460655.1 uncultured Terriglobales bacterium
GAGACGTCGCTCACCGGGACGCTACAGTTCATCGTGCGCAAGGATTTGAAGATCACGTATCCGCGTGCCGAGACGCCCAGTCACTTCATCAGCATGGGCTTTGACGAAGACCTCACAGCCGCGACGCGCCGCGCCGTGCGCGAGATGATCGACTTTCTCGTCACGACCAAAGGCCTTTCGCGCGACGAGGCTTACATGCTGACCAGTGTGGCCGGCGACGTGAACATCACCCAACTCGTCGACGGCAACAAGGGCGTCCACGTCCTCATGCCAAAGGCGATCTTCAAGAAGTGACCGACTACTAGTAATTGGGTGCCCCACCCTTCCGCTTTAGCGGAGGGTGGGCCGCCCTGTGCGCACGCAGAACTCAGAAGTTCACCGACAAGCCGATGATCGGGCCCACACGCGGGCTCGACTGGTAGAAGCCGGTGACCAGTCCGAAGTCGAGCGTCATGTTCTTGCGCAGGGCGTAGTTGCCGCCGATCTGCGTCTGCAACTGGCCGCGACCGAGGTCGAAATTGCTAGTGACCGCGCCGAACAATTCCGCGCCGAGGTCCAGCTTCGGCGTGAACTGGTGGACCATCGAGGCGCCGCCGGTATACACCACGCCATTCGTGTTGCGGATGCCCTCCGCGCCGGTGAGCGTGTTCCCGGCAAAGTACACCCCGCCGTTCACGTGCAGCGTGGTCTTGTCGGTGATGGATTTCTGCGCGATGCCGTTCAGGTAGTAGTCGGCCACGCCGGAGCCGAGTTGGCGATACGAGTCGCCCGTCGGGACCTCGATGTTCAGGCTCACCGCCATCCCGGGGCGCAGCCAGCCCCGGCCTTCGTGCAGGAAGGCCCACTTCACGGAGAGATCCAGATCGCCATAACCTACGGCGCTACGCGGCAGGAAGGCGCTGGGTGCGTTGAAGACGCCGAGCAACTGGTTGTCGAAGCCGACCTCGAGATCGCGCAGCAATCCATAGCTGAACTTGAAGTTGGCGGTGTTCTGGCGCAGGTTCGGGTACGCGTCCGACTGCAGGAAGTCGTACTCGTTGTTGAATTCGAAGTGGAAGCGATGATAGTCGGCGACGCCGGTGTCATCGGTGACGAAGGGTGCTTGCGCGCGCGCACACGGCGCTGCCAGCAAGGACAGAAAGATGATCGTGACTGCCCGGCGCATGCAAAAACATCGCATGGGTCTTGTTGGGCAACAAGTGAAATTGCGCGTCACGGCATCTGGCACGATATCCTGCTGCGTCCATGGCCGACCGCACTTTTGGCTTCGCTCCGCAAGAATTGCGCAGACTGCGCGCGCTCAAGACGCCGTACGGCATTCAGCGCTTCATTGACGCGATGCCGTACCACCTCGCGGGCACGTCGTGGTCGCCGCGGATGGTCCTGCGCGAGAACACGTCGCATTGCCTGGAAGGCGCGATCTTCGGCGCGGCCGCGCTGCGCGTGCTCGGTTTCCCGCCGCTAGTGCTCGACCTGGAGGCGGAGCGCGACACCGACCACGTTATCGCCATCTTCCAGGTGCGCGGCCACTGGGGCGCCATCGCCAAGTCGAACTACACCGGCTGCCGCTACCGCGAGCCGGTGCACCGCACGCTGCGCGAGCTGGCGATGAGCTACTTCGAGGTCTACTTCAACCTGAACGGTGAGCGCACGCTGCGGCGCTTCTCGCGCCCGGTAAACCTCGGGCGCTTCGACCACCTGAACTGGATGACCGCCGAAAAGAGCGTGTGGTTCATCGCGGAATATCTGTGCGGGATCTCGCACACCGACATGCTCAAACCGTGGATGGTCAAGCGTCTGAACCGGCTGGACGAGCGCTCGTTCAATGCCGGCACGCTGGGCCTGCGCAAGAAATAATCCGAACAAGTTCCCGCCGATCCGACGTACTGTAGGCATGATGCTCCGCCGCATCCCGCTTCTCCTTCTTTTGGCAGTGCCGGCATTGGCGCAGGAGGCCCCACCCGATCTCCGCGCCATCGTCATGCGCGCCTTCAACAACAGCGACGCCAACGACAAGAAAGAGCGCGATTACACCTATACGCAGCGCATCGTCGAGCGCCACCTCGACGACAAAGGCAACGCGAAGAGGACCGAAGTGAAGACGTACGACGTGATCGACGTCTACGGCGAGCAGCATGCGAAGCTCGTCGCCAAAGACGACAAGCCGCTGGACGAGAAGGAAGCGAAGAAGGAAGAAGAGCGCATCAACAAGATCGCTGAGAAGCGTAAGAACGAATCGCCCGACGACAAGAAAAAGCGTCTCGCCAAGGAGGATAAAGAGCGCGAAGAAGGCCGGGCGTTCACCAAAGAAGTCGGTGACGCGTTCGATTTCACCCTTCAGGCCGAAGAGCAGATCGCCGGCCGGCCTACCTGGGTCATTCATGCCGAGCCCAAGCGCGGGTATCAGCCGAAGCTCAAAGACGCGAAGATGATCCTGCCGAATGTCCGCGGCACGGTGTGGATCGATCAACAGGAAGAGCAGATCGTGAAGGTCGACGCTGAGTTCATCGACACCGTCTCCTATGGCCTCTTCGTCGCGCGCCTGCACAAAGGCTCGCACTTCACCATCGAGCAGACGCGCGTGAACGACGAAGTCTGGCTCATGAAGAGCGCGCACGCACGCTTCGACGCCCGCGTGCTCGTGGTGAAGTCCTTCAACATCGATATGGACCTGACCGCGAAGGACTACAAGAAGTTCCGCGCCGAATCGCGCGT
>CAYWSH010000018.1:0-36004 GCA_964460655.1 uncultured Terriglobales bacterium
GTAAGTAGGTACCCCTCCTGAAGGGCACTTGGGAAGCAGTAGAGAACCCGCTGGCGGTGCGGCCAGCGGGTTTCTTTTGTTTCTGTCGCTCCGCTCCACACCGCTGGAGGGCACTGCTCGCTTTCAGACCCAGGAAGCGCACGATCACGCTCCGCGGCCTAGCCGGGCCGCTCCGCTTTGTTTCCTGTCGGTCCGCTCCAGACCGCTCGAGAGTGTCCGATTTCGGACGGTTTAGCCGGAGCGCCGCGCGATGTAAGCTGCCTGTACTTCGACCAGCGTCCCTTGGGCACGCAGGACGTACTCCACGGCATCGCGTCCGGCGCCCGCCCCACCGGGCCGCTCGGTAATGTAGTGCGCCTCCCGTTTCACGTCTTCGCGCGCATTCGCCACCGCGATCGCCAGCCCGCAGACCCGCATCACCGGCAGGTCGATGATGTCGTCGCCTACGAACGCTGTCTGTTCGTAGGTCACGCCCGCCTGCGCCACGATCTGCCCCAGGACGCTCAGCTTGTCCTGCGCACCTTGGTAGACGTAATCGAGCTTCAGGTCGCGCGCGCGTAGCGCCACCGTCTCGGATATGCGTTTGGTGATGATCCCCGTCTTCAGCCCGCCCATGCGCGCCAGCGTGATACCGGTGCCGTCATGGGCGTTGAAGCCCTTGGCTTCGACCACGTTCTGGCTCACGATGGCGAAGCCGCCGGCATCGGCCTTCTCGCTCTGCGCTCCTGCCAGGGGGTTTGTGGCCGGCCCATCGGCACGCGGAAAGAGAAAGATCGTGCCATCGGTGAGGACACCATCCACGTCGAACAACAACAACTTGACCTTGCGCGCGCGTTCAACGGACATGTTGGGATTGTAACGTTTGCGGCCTCACGCCTTGTCGGTCGCTCCCGGTTTGAGAACGCCTTCCTGTGTCGCGATGATGACGCGCGCCACCTCGTCGGCCTTGGCGCCGCGCTGCTTCCGCCAACGCATCTGGTCGGCCCACGCCTCTTCGAACAACCGCGCGACATTGAAGCTGCTCAGCTCGGCCATCGGCCTCTTTGGCCGCACTTGCAGTAAGCGCGCGCACAATGCGTCGATGGAGGCGCCCGGCATATGGGTCGTGTTATAGCCGGGCATCTGCTCGAAGCCCATCGCGGGCCGCATCGTCACCGTCGTACTGGTGTGGTCTTGATAGCGGGTGATCACCTCGACCCAGCACCCGAGCTTCGGATGCTCATAGATCGCGGCATACAAAGAGTCCGGTATGTCGAGCTGGAAGCGCACGACCACTCCCGGCAGTTCGGGGATAGTGAACGTGCCGCCTTCGGTCATGCCGCGCTTCTGGAACGCCGCCACGAAGTTCTCCATGCGCGAGCGGTTAGTGAATTCAGGCAGCGCGGGAGACAGATGGATCGTGTCCGGCTGCTGGGCCAGCGCTTTGTCGCCCACGGACTTCAGCGCGACGATGCCAATGCCCTTGAGTAAGAGGAGCTTCGCGATCCGCGCTCCCACCGCCGCCACCACGCGCAACAGGAACAGCGCAGCCAGGACGACGACGACCCAGGCCCAGAACGGCATTACGTCCTCTCCACCACCACCGCCGTCCCGTAGGCCAGGACTTCGGTGACGCCCTGCATGACCTCGGTCGCATCGTAGCGCGCCCCGATGATGGCATTTGCCCCGATCGCCGCCGCGTGCAGCAGCATCAGGTCGAACGCTTCGCCGCGCGACTTCTCGCACAACTCGGTCAGCAGCGTGATGTTTCCGCCGATCAGCGTCTGCAATCCTGCGCCGATCGTGCCGATCACGGAGCGTGACCGTACCGTGATGCCGCGCACCACGCCCAGCGTTCGCGTGACGCGGTAACCGCTCAGGTCGAACGTGGTGCTCACCATGGCGTGGTCGATGGACATCGGCCTGCCCGCCCGCACTGCCGGATTCGTGCTCACATTCCCCTCCTTATGTTTGCCCGGAATGATAGCCAGCGACCCGATGTGCTACAACTCCGCGCGTGCCTCCGCCGAGGATGACAACGCGCCAGTGGCTGCTGCTCGCCGCCATCTTGCTGGTCGCCGCCGGCACACGCCTCTATCGACTCGACCTGCCCGGCGGCATCTGGATGGACGAAGCGCTCAATGGCTTGCAGGGCATCCACGCGGTGCGCGCGCACGATTGGCGTGTCTTCTATCCCGAGAACAACGGACGCGAGGGTCTGTGGGTCGACTTGACCGGCGTTTCGGAAGCGGTCTTCGGCGTGAATGCATTCGGACTCCGCGTTCCCGAGGCGCTGAGCGGCATCCTGACCGTGCTCTGCCTCTTCTTTCTACTGCGGCGCCTGTTCTCGGCACGCGTGGGATTCATTGCCGCGTGGCTCGCGGCCATCGGATTCTGGTTCGTACACTTTTCGCGCGTGCTGCACGCCACCGGTACACCGCTGGCGATCACCGCTTCCCTGCTGTTGCTGATCATGGCGCTCGACGCTACCGCAGCGCGGTGGCAGATCGCACTCGCGATTGCTGCGGGCGCCGTTTTCGGATTCGGATTCCATACCTACCTCGCGTTCCGCGCCGCACCGTTGCTCGCGGCCGCGTTCTTCTCGCTGGAGCTGCGCCGCAGCCAGGCCGTTCAACGGACGAATCGGGTATTTGGGATCGCGGGATTCATCGCCCTCGTGGTTGCTGTGCCTTTGCTGCGCTACTTCGTCGCCCACCCCGAGTTCCTGTTTGAGCGGGCGCAACAGGTATCTGTGTTCGCGAATCCGCACCCGGTACGCGCGCTCGCTTACTCCGCGGTCCACACCATCGTCATGTTCAACTGGCGCGGCGATACCAACTGGCGTCACAACCTTAGCGGCGCGCCGCAGCTGTTGTGGCCCATCGGCATCGCGTTCCTCGGTGGAGTTCTGATGGCGCTGCACGCCGCGTGGCGAAGGAAGTGGCAAGCGCGCGGCGAGCTGCTGCTGTTGCTCTGGCTCGTCGTCATGATGCTACCCGCGATCCTCGCCGTCGAAGGCGTGCCGCACGCCATGCGCACGCTGGGCGCTGCGCCGGCGGTCTACGGCTTGGCTGCGCTAGGCTATGAATGGTTCCTCGATCGCTTTAGCAAGCCGGCCGTCATCCATGCGATCGCTTTCGTGTTGGTCGCCATTCCGCCCTGCGGAGATGTCGCCCGCTACTTCGGCTTCTGGGCAAACAACCAGCAGCTCGTCATGCATGACGCCTTCTCGCAGCGCGCTACTGCCATTGGCGAGTACCTCAAGACGCTGCCCCCGGGCTCACCCGTTGTGATCGTGATCCCTGCGTCGCCACTGCCTTCCTATGCTGATTCGCCGAAGCCTGTGCCCGACATTCGCGTGCAACCGATCGAATTCGCGAATTATGGCGGGACGTTGCCGGTATACGTTTACTTCCACGATCTGATCCAAAGCCCGTCATTGTTGAAGCGGGGAACAAAAGTGATATGCGCCGCACCGATGGACCTCGAACTCTTGGTGAAACCGCTTGGGATACGCGTGCGACACGAAGGACACTCCTTCTTCATGGTCGACACGGTGGAATGAACGGCGACCAAGGGCCTCCCCGTAGGAAGCTGGCGGCTCGCATCGTTTCCTGATACAACGCTCTCTTCCCAGGAGCCGCACCGTGATCAATCGCCGCCGCTTCCTCTACTCCGCCGCCGCCACTGCGACCGTTCCTTCCCTCGCTGCTGCCCAGCGCGGACAAGGCACGCCCCGCGTCGGCGCCGACCTGCCGCCGTCGATCGCAGCGCTTACGTCGCTCGCGTCACAGGCCAAGCCGATCACCAACGACGAGCGCCGTCAGCGGCTCGACCGCGCCCGCCAGCTCATGCCGGCGGCGAAGCTCGACGCCATCTTCGTATCCTGGGGAACGTCGCTCATTTACTACACGGGCATTCGCTGGGGCGGCGGTGAACGACTCATGGGCATGGTCCTTCCCGCCAAGGGTGAACCCTTCTTCGTCTGCCCGGCGTTCGAAGAGGACCGCGCACGCGAGCAGATAACGAAGGGTCCGTTCGGCTCCAGTCCCGACGTCCGCACCTGGCAGGAAGATGAAAGCCCGCACCAGCGCGTCGCGCAGGGCTTGCGCGACCGCGGCATCGCGACGGGCACGCTCGGCGTCGAGGAGACCACGAAGTTCGTCTTCGCCGACGGCATTGCGCACGCCGCGCCGCAGGTGCGCGTCGTCAGCGCTACGCCGGTCACGGCCGGCTGCCGCCAGATCAAGTCCGCGCACGAGATCGAGTTGATGCGCCTCGCCTCGCGCGTCACCCACATGGCGTACGAAGCGGCGTGGAAAGCGCTGAAAGACGGCATGACGCAGAACCAGTTCTCCGACCTGGTCTCGCAAGCGCATGCCAAGCTGGGTTTCCAGGGTGGCGCCGGTGTCCAGGTGGCGGAATACTCTGCCCTGCCGCATGGTTCGGCCACACCACAGACCATCCGCGAGGGCAGCATCCTGCTGATCGATGGCGGATGCTCCGTCGAAGGGTACTCGTCGGACCTGAGCCGCACCTTTGTTCTCGGCCAGCCTACGGACAAGATGAAGCGCGTCTTCGATATCGTCTACCAGGCGCAAGCCACGGCGCTGAAGACGGCCAAACCCGGCGTCCAGTGCCAGGCCGTGGACGCTGCCGCGCGCAAGGTCATCACCGACGCCGGTTACGGCCCCGACTACAAGCAGTTCACGCACCGCGTCGGCCACGGAATGGGCATGGATGGACACGAGTGGCCGTATCTGGTCCGCGGCAACACGCTTCCTCTCGCGCCGGGCATGACTTTCAGTGACGAGCCCGGTGTCTACATCCGCGGTGAATTCGGCGTACGTCTGGAAGACGATATGCTCATCACCGAGAACGGCGCCGAGCTGCTCACGCCGCAGAGCCCGAGCCTGGAGCAGCCGTTCGCGACTCTCTGATCAGGGTGGCACACTGCGCGAGGCATCCTTTGCGCACTTCTAAGGCCGCAGTCTGCCCCTTAACTCCCTTCTACTAAGGCCACCCCGCCTTGAGGCTCGCTATCCAAGTAGGTGTGCGTGTTGGCTCCGCGCCTGCGCGCGGGGGCCGAACCCTGAGGGAAGGACGGACCGAATTTCATGAGGAAGACTCTGGTTGTAACGCTGATGTGTACTCTGGCGTTTGCCGTGGTGGGCTGTGCCCGCAAGACGGCGGTGAACGCGCAGGGACAAGTCGTTTCCGGCGACAAAGGCGCCAGCATCGCGCGCCTGCAGGATGCCGGCAATGACCTGAACGAGATCATGGGCGCGCCCGATAGCGCGATCCCGGCCGAGGTGTTGGAGAGCGCGAAGTGCGTCGCCGTCGTGCCCTCGATGGTGAAGGGTGGCTTCATCATCGGCGGCCAGCACGGACGCGGCGTAGCGACTTGCCGCACCGGCAATGGCTGGAGCGCGCCGGCATTCTTTACCTTGACCGGCGGCTCGTGGGGCCTGCAGATCGGCGCCGAAGCGGTTGACGTCATCATGCTCGTCATGAACGACAAGGGCATGAACGACCTGCTGAGCTCGAACTTCAAGCTTGGCGGCGAGGCAGGTGTTGCGGCCGGCCCAGTGGGTCGCGAGGCCAGTGCTTCGACCGACTGGAAGCTAAAGGCGGGGGTGCTCACCTACTCGCGTACGCGCGGCCTCTTTGCCGGCCTTGACCTGAACGGTGCGGGCATCCGGGCCGACGACGACTCCACGGTAGCGTTCTATGGCCGTAACTATGACTTCCGCACGCTGCTGAATGGACAAGTACAGGCGCCTGCCGACGCCACCACTTTCCTCGGCTCTGTGCGCAAGAACTTCAGTGCGGCAAAAGCAACGAGCGATTAGGCTCGTACTTGAAAGAGACCCGGTCCCGAACGTGGGACCGGGTTTTTTTCATGACGCCTACTCGTAGCGCAGCGCCTGCACAGGGTCGAGCCTCGCCGCGCGCGCCGCGGGATACAGACCCGAGATAAGGCTCACCAGGATGGAGAACGCGATCGCCCCGAAGCCCAGCCACCACGGCGTCGACCAGATCTGCTCCGTCGGCAATTGTTGCTGCTTTAAGTAGACGTTGGTGCCGAAGTTGATGATGGCGCCGATCGTCCACCCGAGCGCGACACCGAGCACACCCCCGCTGAAGCCCATCGCAGCCGCTTCCGCGAAGAACAGCAGCTTGACGTCGGCGTCACTTCCGCCGATCGCCTTCATGATGCCGATCTCGCGCCGCCGTTCGAGGATCGCCATCACCAGCGTGTTCACGATGCCGAGCGAGGCCACGGCCAGCGCCAGGCTGCCGAAGATGCCGAGGAAAAGATCGAGAATGGTGAAGAAGCGCCGCAGGTTGCGCGACGCATCGAGCAGCGAGAACGCGCCGAAACCCATCTTCTTCGCCGCGTCTTCCACGCCCTGCACCGCGTTCGGGTTCTTCAGCTTCACCACCAGGCTCTGGTAGGTCCTGCCCTGGGCGGCGGCGGTGCGCATGACGTTTCGCATCTCATTCGGCGCCATGGTCTTCAGCTTGAGTGCGAGTCCCAGCGGGATCATGACCCGTCCACTCGTCATGCCGCGCATCGCCCCAACCGGCTCCTGCTCTGCGATCCCGACCACGCGCAGTCTCTGTTCGCGTGGCACTACGCTAAAGCCCCAGTCGGCAAAGTCCGCACCACCTTGGGCATTCGGCATCGGCATGCCGCCGGCTGGTGTGGCGGCCATCGGGGTGCGTTCGGCGTAACGCAGGACCAGGTCGCTGCCGATCAACGCTTCCGGCTTGCCCGGACTCATTTGTTCGGCGAACTCTTGTTTCAGGATGGCTTCCTCAGCTTCGTCGGAGCTGAAGAACTTCCCTTTCATGTTGTCGAAGACATCGTTGCCCTTGCTGCTCGGCGCCACGGCAGCGATCAATCCGAACCGTTGCTCTTTGCCGTGGACGATCTGCGCCATGAAACGGATCTCGGGATTCACTTCCGCCACGCCCGGCAGTTTCGCTAGCTCGAGCCGCGCTGCTTCATCCACTACGCGCGCCGGCGCCTGCTCGACGGTCAAGTTGCGCGGCCCAGGAGGCTGGTCCATATCGCGTTGGAAGATGACGACGCTGTCGAACAATCCACTGCTCGCCAGCCGGCGATTCGCCAGCTGCTGCAAGCCGACGCCCAGCGCCAGCATCGCCACCAACGACGCCACGCCGACCGCGATGCCCATCGTGGTCAGGCCATTGCGCAGGATCGATTCACGCAGGTTGCGCGCGGCCAGTTCCAGCGCGTCGTACTTCTTCATGCCGTCACCGCCGCCGCGAGCAGTTTGCCGTCCGCCAGCTGGATGCTGCGGTGCGCATAGCGATCTGCAAGGACGCGCTCATGCGTCACCATGATCAGCGTCATGCCGAGGTCCTGGTTGCACTCGCGCAGCATCCGCATGATCTCTTCGCCCGTCTTGCTGTCGAGATTCCCGGTGGGCTCGTCCGCCAGCAAGAGCGACGGCCGGTTCACCAGCGCGCGCGCGATCGAGACGCGCTGCTGCTCGCCGCCGGAAAGCTCGCTCGGCCGATGTTCCATCCGAGCGCCCAGGCCGACGCGCTTCAGCGCCTCGCGCGCCCGCGTATGCCGCTCCGTGCGGTCCACTTCCGCAAAGCGCATCGGCAGCTCGACATTCTCTTCCACCGTCATCGAATGCATCAGGTTGAACGACTGGAAGATCATCCCGACCGTGTGACGGCGATACTCGGCCTGTTCCAGCGGCGACATCGCTCCGAGATCGTGGCCGTCCACCGTGATCTTGCCGCCCGTCGGCCGGTCGAGGCCCGCGATCAGGTTCAACAGTGTGGACTTGCCGGAGCCGGATTGCCCCAGCAGCGCGACGAACTCGCCGCGGGCGATCTCGACCGAAACGCCGTCCAGCGCCCGCACCACGGTCTGTCCCATGCGGTAGTGGCGCGTCAGATCGACGGCAGAGATGAGGTTCCCGTTGGAAGATGGCATTGGCTGCGTATTATTCGCTGTCTACTTGTATTTGTAAAGTACTTTGCTACTCTCTATGATTCACGCCGGCGCCTGCCCGGCCGCGCTGGATATTACTACGCACTCCTGGCGTTGCCGGTTCCGCGTGTGTGCGAAGATGTCATGATGGCCGCACCGCCAGCGCCGAATTCGCGACTTCCTGTAGCGCTGCGCTCCTTGCGCCATCGCAACTTCCAGCTCTTCTTCGGCGGCCAGCTCATATCGCTCGTCGGCACCTGGATGCAGACCGTCGCCCAGGCTTGGCTCGTTTATGAGAAAACAGGCTCCTCCCTGCTGCTCGGCTCCATCGGTTTCGCCAGTCAGATACCGGTCTTCCTGCTGGCGCCCGTGGGCGGCCACGCCGCCGATAATCGCAACCGCCATCGGCTCGTCATCTGGACGCAGGTCGCGTCGATGGTTCTGGCAGGAATCCTCGCGGCCCTCACCCTGACCCATACCGTCGAGGTGTGGCATATCTTTGTGCTCGCCGCGCTGCTGGGCTGCGTTAACGCGTTCGATATTCCCGGCCGCCAAGCCTTCCTCATGGACATGGTCGGTCGCGGCGACCTCATCAACGCCATCGCGCTGAATTCTTCGATGTTCAACGGCGCGCGCATCATCGGCCCGGCGATCGCCGGCATCCTGGTGGCGAAGATCGGCGAAGGCTGGTGCTTCTTCGCCAATGCGGTGAGCTACATCGCGGTGATCATCGGCCTGTTCATGATGCGGGTCCAAGTCCGCCGCACGCCGCCCGCCGGCACGATGATCGAGAACATCATGGAAGGCTTTCGTTACGCGCGTCACACCATGCCGATACGATCCCTGCTTCTGCTGCTCGGCATGGTGAGCATGGTCGGGATGCCGTACGCCGTCCTGATGCCCATCTTCGCCGACCAGATCCTGCACGGCGGCGCCCGCGGGCTCGGCATCCTGATGGGCTCCACCGGCGTCGGCGCGTTGCTCGCGGCGCTCGCGCTGGCGGCGCGCGAGAGCGTGCGCGGACTCGGCGCCTGGGTGTGTGCCGCGACCGGCGGCTTCGGCGCGTGCCTGATCATGTTCTCGTTCTCGCGCTCGTTCTGGCTGTCGGCGGCAATCCTTGTCCCGGTCGGCTTCTTCATGATGACGCAGATGTCCGCCAGCAACACGCTGCTGCAATCCATGACGCCCGACCGCCTCCGCGGCCGCGTGATGGCGCTCTACAGCATGATGTTCATGGGCATGGCGCCGATGGGTTCGTTCTTCGCCGGCGCCGCCGCCGAGCGGCTGGGTGCACCGCTCACCGTGGCCATCGGTGGAGTCGTCTGCATCGCCGGCGCCATCGTCTTCGGCGTGCAACTACCGGCGTTGCGCGTGGAAGCCCGCAAGCTCATCGTCGCGCTCAATACCGTCGGCGGCGACCCGTCACAGGAAGCCACGGCGCCGCGTGCCGTCGTGGAAGCCGCCGATAGTGCCTAGGACGACAAGTGAAGCGCGCTCTATTCATCCTCGAAGTGCTGGTGATCGCAGTCTTCCTCCTGGCGTCGGTGTTCTACTGGTACCAGGGTGGGTTCGGCGCCGGCCACAAGCGATACGACTTCATCGTTGGCATGAATGCGCTGCCTTGGCCGGAAGCAGTGTTCGGTATGCTGCCAAGTCCTCTCTGGGACATGGGCGACTATGTCCCCATCGTGCTGTTTCCGGCTCTCATCAACTCCGGCGTGATCTGCCTCCTGTATCTGGTGATTCGAAAGCGCCAAAGGAAGTGACTTAGAATCTCCGCCCATGCCGACGTCTACACCGCTGCGCCGCATCCTGCAACGCCTCGAAAAGCATTACGGCAAACAGAGGCCGCCGGTCACTGACCCGCTGCACCTCATCATTTGGGAGAATGTCGCCTACTTGGCGAACGACGAGCGCCGCGCGGAAGCGTTCGCGCTACTGAAGAAGAGCGTAGGCCTGAAGCCCGAGCGGATCCTCGCCGCCCCACACGAAAAGTTGGTCGCCGTCGGGCGCTTCGGCATCGTGCCTTTCATCAGCGCGAAGAAGCTGGTGCGCATCGCCGAGGTCGCGCACCACATCTTTCATGGCGACCTACGTTCCATCCTGAAGCTGCCGCTCGCACAAGCGAAGAAGGAACTCAAGCGCTTCCCTTCTCTCGGCGACGCCGGCACCGAGCGCATCCTCCTGCTGACGGGCGCGCAGCCCGTGCTCGCGCTCGATTCCAATGGCTTACGGGCGCTGGAACGCCTCGGCTACGGCGAGAAGAAGAAAAGTTACGCCGCGACCTACAAGGCGGTTCAGCAGGCGGCCGCCGCCGAATTGCCCGCCGACGCCACCGTCCTCACCTCCGCGCACTTGTTGCTACGCCTCCACGGCAAGGAGGTCTGCAAGACCAACAATCCGCTCTGCACCATCTGCCCGGTAAATAAATTATGCCGTTACGCGCAGCAACAGAGCGCGCGTGCGGCCCGCGCCTAAAGCCGCTGCCCGTGCTACGATGTCCGGCCCTTTACGCCCACCTTGAGGTCATACTGTGCGCAAACTTATCGCTCTGCTCGCACTTTCCGCTTCGCTGCTCGCCCAGGAAGTCCCGAATCCGACGACGCTGCTCTCCCAAAAGACGCTGAACGAGATCGCGGCCCAGGTCTCCGGCGCGCAGGCCTACAACCATGATGTGGACATGTGCGGCTATGAGCGCGTCCGCCCCGAAGAGGAGTATCGCGGCACGTATCGCGAATCTGAATACACGTCGCGCAAAGCGAAGGAATACGGCTACGCCGATGCGCACATCGAGCGCTTCCCGCTCGGCGGCAATCAGAAGCAATGGGCCGGTGAGATGGCCGAACTGTGGATCGACCTTGAACCCGAGAAGAATCGCCGCCTCGGCGCACCCGCGGAGCGCACCCACATCCTGGTGACGCGTTACCGCGATCTGCCGGCTACGCTCGCCACCGGCTCGCATAGCGCTGACGTGACCGCCGAAGTCGCCTACGTCGGCCGTGGCGACCGCGAAGAGGACTACACCGGCAAAGACGTGAAGGGCAAGCTGGTGCTCGCCTCCGGCGGCGTCGGCCAGGTCCACAACCTCGCCGTGCGCCGCTTCGGCGCTGAAGGTGTGCTCAGCTTCGCCAACGGCACCGGCAAACCGATCGATCGCCCTGACCAGATCGCCTGGAGCGGTGTCGCCGGTGGAGGTGGCGGAGGTGGAGGAGCGGCCGCCCAGCAAGGCGCTACGCCACCGCGCACCACGTTCGGCTTTATCTTGTCGCACCGCATGGGTATGGACCTGCTCGCGCTCATCGAAGGGCATCGCAAGTTCACCGCCCACGCCATCGTGAAGGCCACGGAATACGACGCACCCATGCAGGTCGTCGTCGCCACCATCCCCGGCGACGGGTCGTCAGATCAAGAGGTGGTCTTCGTTGCGCACCTGTTCGAAGGCATCGCCAAGCAGGGCGCCAACGACAACTGCTCCGGCCCCAGCACGCAGCTCGAAGCGGGCCGCGCCTGGATCAAGATGATCGCCGACGGCACTCTGCCCCAGCCGAAGCGCACCATCCGTTTCCTGTGGGTGCCGGAGATCAGCGGCTCGCGCGCTTACATCCAGGCCCATCCTGAGCACCCGGCGCACGTGCTCGCCGCCGTCGACATGGATATGGTCGGCGCGGACCAGACCAAGAACCACAACTCACTCCACCTCAACCTCACACCCTGGAGCCTGCCGAGCTTTCTCAACACCATCACGCAGCAGATGATCGAGTACGTCGGCGATACCAACCGCGAAAAGCTTGCCAACCGCGCCGTCGCTTACGCGTTCGCTGAACCCATCGTCGATCCGAAGGGCTCGCACGATCCGTTCTGGTATCACATCGAGAAGTTCTACGGCTCGAGCGACCACCAGGTTTATCTCGACGCGACGCCGCGCGTGCCGTCCATCCAGTACGGCAACTGGCCTGACGCCGTGTACCACACCAGCGACGACACGCCCGCGTTCCTCGATCCCACCCAGATGAAGCGCGCCGCGTTCATCACGGTCGCTGTCGGCACGGTGCTGGCGAACGCGACGCCGCACACCGCGGCCGCGCTTGCCGACATCACGCTCGCGCACGCCCAGGCGCGCATCGGGCACGATATGTCAGAAGCGAGCCAGTGGATCAGTGAGAGCCAGAACGCGCAGGACCTGGCGACGAATTACAAAGAAGCTCTGAACCTCGTTCGCCAGGCATACATCCGCGAGATCGCCGCCGTGAACTCCAACAACGCGATGGCCGGCAATGATGAGACCGCGAAGGCCCACGTCGCCGCGCTCGCCAAGAGCCTGCAGCAATCGCAGACGCTCGACATCGAGCGTGTCCGCCTGACGTATCACGATGCCGCCAAAGCGCTCAGCGCGACCGTAGCCGACGAGCCGGCGCTCACCGACGCAGAGAAAGCCGCGGCACGCAAGTTCCCGCAACCCAAAGCGGGCACATCGCGCCAGCCCACCGGTTTCGGCGGCGGCGGCGGTGGCGGCGGTCAAGGCCAGGGTGGCCCGCCGCAGACCCCGCCGTTAGTGGGCTATTACGTCATGGAAGCGCGCAACTTCGCTGACGGGCAGCATTCGCTGCTCGACATCCGCAACGCGCTCTCCGCTGAGTTCGCACCCGTGCCGCTGGAGAACGTTGAACGGTTCTTCCAAGGCCTCACAAACCAGGGCTGGGAGATCGTCGAGAAAGCCGAGCCCGCACCGGAGAAGGGTAAGAAGGCGGCACCGAAGAAGAAATGATGACGATGCTGCGGTAGAGACGGGGCATGCCCGTCTCTACTTCAGATCGGCACGGGTAGCACGCCCAGCAACGATCTCGACCGTCGCGGATCGGCTCGCCGCCGCTACGCGATACTTCCCGGGCTTCAGTTCGGCAAATCCGAAATAACCATTCCCATCCGCAATGATGTTCTGTGTCCGTGCGAACCAGTGTGTCTTGCGAATACTGACACGCGCACCATCGACGTCACCTGCCAGCAGGCGCCCCGTAATGTATCCGCGCTTTGGTTGTTGTATCCACGGCATCCGCGGTGTGGTTACGGCGGTTGCGAACGCTTCCTTCGTCAGGAATGCCATCCGGTCTGCCGGCGCTGCACTCTCGACGCTCGCTACCTGCGGCTGTGCCTCGCTCGACGGACTGCTGTATGAATACAGCGAGACACCGTCAGCCCGCGCGCGGTGCACCGGTGTGCGCACGCGGCCGATCTGCGCCAGCACCTGCTCCGGCGTATTGCGATACGCGCCCACTCCCACCGCCAGCAGCCGGTCGTGTTTATGCTCCTTCTCCCACGCGATCCAGCCATCGAACCACTGCTTCACCTGTGCGTTCGATTCCGCCGCGTAATTCATTGGGAACGCCGCATCCAGCAGGCCCTGCTGGAGCCACGAATGCCAATCCTGGAAGATGCGCTGCATCGGCGCGACATTGGCAAAGTCGGCCTCGCTCACCGGCGGCCTTCCCCACGCGATCACCGCCGCGCTCACGATCAGGTGCGGGTTGATCGTCTTCGCCTCCAGGTACACGCGCCGCACCAGTTGCGAAACTTGCTGCCGCCGCCACGCGATCCACTGCTCGTCGCCAGGCTCGGGTGTGTCCGTGCGCCCGGTCGCGTGCCGGAAGCGCGCCAGGCTGGTCGCGTTGTAGCCGACGTCGGCGCCGCGCGGCAGTTGCGTGCCGTCCGTCTCGGGATAGCGGATGTAATCAAAGTGGATGCCGTCCACCTGGTAATTGCGCACGACGTTCAGATAAACGTTGGCGATGTGGTCGGCGGCAGCGGGATGCCCTATGTCGAGAAAGTAGCCGACCGGGAACTTCACGTTGCCGTCGTGCTGCGCCGTCAGCCAGTTCTGCTCGCCGCTCTGCCCTGGTCCGTACTGGTTATAGATGTGCCGCGGATCGTGCGGCGGCGCCTGGTCGCGCCACAGCGGCGCCGCATTGATCCAGGCATGAACCTGGATACCTGCGCGATGTGCCGCCTCGATGACGTACTGCAACGGATCGAACGCCGGATCGAACGGTGCGTCCTCGACGTACGGCTCAAGGGATTGCAAGTAGTACGCGTCGCCCCGCCGCCGCACCTGCACCATCAGCATGTTGATGTGCGCTCGGCCGGCGTCCGCGACCAGTTGATCTGCTTCCGCCTTCGTGCGGATGCCGGCATGGAAGCCATCCACCCACAGCGCGCGGATCTCCGGCTGAGCGCTCTTATCGCTGTCCGCCCAGCCGAGAACGCAAGAGGCTAGGACAACAAGCCATCGCCCAAAGACCAACGACCAACGACGCATCTATTGTCCTGCCGTCTTCTGCGTCGGGCCCGGCTTGCCCTCGATCTGGCCGAGCAGCTCCTTGATCGCGACATCGAGCTGCGAATCCGCGCCCTTGTAACTCTCGCCCAACGGACGCATCTGCCGCACGTCCACCGGCCGCGGATGCATCTCCATGTCGGTGCCGTCGTGTGCCCGGATGCGCGTGCCCGGCATGCGCAGCGTGCTGCCATCGAGCAGCGAGACACCACCGGTGTAGACGATCCAACCGCCGGTCGGCTCGCCCACGACTTTGCCGAGCCCGAGCGTGCGATAGCCCTCGGTGAAATCTTCTGCGTCGGAGAGCGAATGCTGGTTCGTCACCAGGATCGTCGGCAGCTCGAGCGACCGTTGCCCTAGCATCGAGCGCGCCGGAACCGGCGTCGTCAGGTTGCGCGGCGTCATCGTCATGTAGCCGCGCCGCCCCAGCACGTCGAGCGCATACGCATTCACGAAGCCGCCATTGTTATTACGCACGTCCACGACGACGCCCTGCCTGGCGACGTTCTGCGTATCGAGATCCACGTAGAGCTGGTCGAGCGACCCCTGGCCCATATCGAACATGTGGACGTAGCCCAGCCGGCCCCCGCTCACCTTCTCCACGTATTCGCGATTGCAGTTCACCCAATCGCGATACAGCAGGCCCTTTTCCGTCGTACCGCGCACGGGTTTCAGCGTGATCTTGCGTGCTTCCCCGCTCGCTGACGCCACGCCGACCGTGATCTTCTTGTCGATCTTGTAGTCGAGTTGCTCATCGAGATTAGTGCGCCGGCCGAGGTTCGTGCCGTCGATCGATGTCAGGGTCTCGCCGGCCTTGATCCCCGCGATCGCCGCCGGACTCAATCCCACGACCTCCGTGATCTTGAACACGCCATCGCGCTCATACGCGGCGCGGTCGAAGCGCAGACCAAGATGCCCGGTCGAAGTGATGCGCTCGCTCATCGGCGCGCCCGTGCCCATGTGTGACGAGTTCAGCTCGCCGATCATCAGGTTGATCAGCCGCCGCAGCTCGTCGCTCGAGCGCGCGGCCGCCACGCGCGGCGCGTACTGCTCGCGCATCGCCTGCCAGTCGAGACCGTGCATCGTGCCGTCCCAGAAGTTGTCGCGCAGCGCGCGCCACCCTTCGTCGAACGCCTCCACCTTCTCGCGGTTGAAGTCCACGTCCATTTCCGCGGTCACGGCGATCGGCCGCGGATTGTTGCTGTCCAGCGCCACATGCTGGATGCGACCCGTATCCAGGTAGAACAGCTCTTTGCTGTCGCCGCTGAATTGCAAAGAACTCTTGCGTCCGGCCGTTGCGCTCAACTGCTTCGCCACCGGCGGATCTTTTGCGAGTTCGTCGATGGAGTAGATGTAGACATTCGATTGGCCGCCGGTGTCACCGAAGAACGCCAGCCACTTCCCATCGGGACTGATCACCGGGTTGCCGATGTCGAGCCCGATGTTCATCAGCGTGAGCCGATTGCGAATGCCCTCAGCGACGAAATCCGTTCTTGGCGTTGCTTCCTTCGGCGCAGGCTTCTTCTCATCCCCCGCCGTGTCTTTCGCTGCCGCCGCGTCGTCCTCCTTGCGCGGCTCGGACTTCGTCTTGTCGTCAGGCCGTCCTGGACGCTCGTCCTTGAACAGCTCGCGGAACTGGTCCTCGCGGAACTTCGGCGTGTGCGGCACGAGATCGACGCGCGCGATCTTGCTTCCTTCCGTCCGCTGCGCCGTCTCAAAGAGCACGTACTTGCCGTCGCGGCCGAAATTGGGCGAGCCGCTGAAGGTATTCGCCAGGAAGCTGATGGGCTGCGCTGTTCCGTCCGTTACCGCGACCAGCTTCAGGTTGGTGTAGGCGCGCGTGCCGCGGTCGAGGTAGGCGATGTAGCGGCTGTCAGGCGACCAGTCGAACGGGCGCGGGTCGATATCGGGACGGCTGAACAGACCGGTAGCCACCACCTTTTCTTTCTTGCCCGCAAAGTCGTACACCACGATCTGGTTCAACCCGCGCCGGAAGGCCAGCGACTTGCCGTCCGGAGAGAAGCGCGGCGCGCCTTCGTCTTCTTCGCCCTTGGTGAGCTGCGTCTCCTGTTCGCTGTTGAAGTCGTAGACGTAGATGCGATCGCGCCCGCCACGCTCGGATATGTACGCCAGACGATGACTGTCAGGCGCCCACTGCAAGCGCGATTCACGGGCCAGGGTATTCGTCACGCGCACGGCATCACCGCCGTCCTTCGCTGAGGCGGCAAACACCTCGCCGTGGACCGTGAACGCCAGCTTCTTGCCGTCGGGCGACACGGCCAGGTCGCTGAACTCGTTGTTGAAGCGCTTGTGCTCCGCAACGATGGTGGCCGGGGCGCCGCGCAGTTCGACCTTCAGCGCCTTCGCTTGCCCGCTCTGCGGGTCCATCGTCCAGATGCCGAGGTCACGCTCGAATGCCAGCAGCTTGCCGTTCGCGGCCAGCGACGGCCACAAAACGCGGCCATTGGTGAAGTGCGTCAGCTGTTCCGGTTGTCCGCCGAGCCGCAGCCGCCAGATGTTCTCGTTCCCGTTGCGATCGCTCATGTAGTAGAGCGCGCGCCCATCGGGCGTCCACATGGGCCACAGCGACTTCGCGCCACGAGTAACGAGCTGCTCATAGCTCGCAGTGCCATCATGTTGGAGCCAGATCTCCGACTCATCCAGATGGCTGTGTCCGTGCCGCCACCACTGCCCTGCCGCGACGCCGCGCGCCACCAGCGCCAGCGTTTTGCCGTCGGGTGATGCCGCCGACTGGAACTCCGCAACGTAGCGGTCGGCGCTCACCTCCATCGGCGTACCGCCGTCGATCGAGACGCGGTAGACGTCATTCATGCCGCTGATGTCGTGGCTCGTCGACGAGAAGTAAACCCATTGGCCGTCGCGCGACCAGCCATCGAGCTGCTCGGGCGCGTCGTCCCACGTCAGCCGGCGTACTTCACCCGTCGCGAGCTGCAGGGCGTAGATGTCGCCGTTGCCGGTGCGCGTGGAGACGAACGCCAGCCACTTGCCGTCCGGCGAGTACACCGGGCGCGACTCCGTCGCCGGATGCGCCACCAGCAAGCGCGCCTCGCCACCCGCCGCGGGAACGGTCCAGATGTCGCCGCCCGAGACGAACGCGATCTCCGTTCCATCGGGCGAGACGGCCGGCTCGCTCATCGCGGGCTGCGCCACCTTCGGCGCCTGTGCGGTGAGGGAGAGAGCGAGAACGAGAGCAAAAAGAGCAGCGAGCGTTATTCGACGCATAAAACCTCCAGAGCTGTCATCCTGAGTGCAGCATGGTCACGGCGCAGCCGGGACGATCCGAAGTCGAAGGATTCCCTATAGAACCGCGGAGCCCGGTAGCTATAGGGATCCTTCGACTCCGGCCGCTTCCAGCGGCCTCCGCTCAGGATGACGAACATCACTTCTTCACTTCTTCAAATACTTCGCCAAAAACGCGTAGATCTCCAGCCGCGACTGCCGCGCCAGCGCCGTATCCAGCCGGTTGAAATGGTGCCCGCCGGGCGCGTTCTGGTAGATCTTCGAGTCGAACTGTTTCCCATTCGCCTTGAGCGCGTCAATGAGGTGCTCGACTTCCATGACGTTGACATCTTCGTCGTTCGTGTTCGAGTGGACCAGCAGCGGTGTATCGAGCTCCGCCGCGTGGAAGTACGGCGAACGCCGCCGATACTCCATCGGATTATCTGCCGCCGTCTTGCCGATGAATTCGGCGAACGTCGTCTGATAGCTCGCGCCCTTGTATCCCATCCGCATAACGAGGTCGCTCACCGGGCAGCCCGCGTACGCGACTTTGTAGTCCTTCGGCCAGCGGAAGATGTTCAGCAGCGTGTGATACCCGCCGTGGCTCCAACCCATGATGCCGACGCGCGCACCGTCCACGTGCGCCAGGTTCTCGACCGCCCAATCACGCGCCGAGTGCGTATCGTCGATCTCCGCCCCACCGTAATCGATCTGGTCGTAGTACTCGCGCCCGTAGCCGGTCGACCCGCGATAATCCGGCGCAACCACGATGTAGCCCTGTCCGATCAGCTCGCGCACGATGCGCGGATACGCATAGCTCGTATCAAAGCTGGCATGCACGCCGCCGTGCACCAGGATGACCAACGGGACTTTGTCCGCGGCCTTCAGCCCCTTGGGGACGAAGGTGTAGGCGTAAAAGATGAACGGATTGCCGGCGCCCTGCCCGGTCGAGTTCGCCATGCGGATGGGCTTCGAACTAGCGATCGCGACCTTGTCCACGTCGGCCACGTCGCCCAGCTTCAGGTGCCACAGCACATCGTCCGCGGTCTTACGCGCTTCGGCGATCGCAAAACCGTCGCTGCGCACGGAATTCTGCAGCGCCGTCACCTGGGCGTTCACGTCTTGTGGCGCCTGCTGCCGTGCCGCACCGCCCTGCTGCCCGAGCGCCATCGCACCTAGCGCCATCCAAGCCAACGCCCATCTAGTCGTCATCCACCCTCCAAGCTGGTGAACGTTAATGTTTGTGGCACTGGAGGTCAAGGAATCCGGCTCGCTAGTTTGCTCTTGGCCGACGACCAACGACCGAAGACCAACGACCGCGCTAGTAATATTCCAAATCGCGATACGCTGGCCACCACTTTTGTCGGGCTGACTTTCGCCCTTTCCCCGCTATAATTGACGGTTCCCGGATAACCGGAACCGCGCGTAGGGCTCGCGGCCCGAACAGCGCTGAACTATGTCCCGAGGGCTTGCGTATCCCAGAGCGTGGAACGCAAAGCGAAGAGCAGATCGATGAACTGGAAAAAAATAGCCATTATCGGCGGCGCAGCCTTGCTGCTGATCATCATCGTCGTCGTCAGCGTGGTGCAGAGCCGCAAAGGCGTCGTCGCGGTGCAGACCGGCAAGGTCGCGAAACAGGACGTGGCCACGGTGGTCACCGCTTCCGGCCAGGTCAAGCCGAAGCTGTCGGTCAACATCGGCGCCAATGCCATGGGAAAGATCACGCGCCTCTTTGTCAAAGAAGGCGACCACGTAAAGCAAGGCCAGATGCTGGCCCAATTGGAGAACGTCCAGTCGCAGGCTGACGTCGAAGCCCAGACCGCCGCGGTGTCGACCGCGCGTACGGATGCCGTCGCCAGTGACGCCGCTGTCCGCACCGCCGCCGCCGACCTGAACCGCGCCAAGAGCGACGTGGACCGCACCAAGTTGGAATACGACCGTGCGGCTGAACTCTACAAGGCGCAGCTCATCCCGAAGTCCGACTACGACGTCAAGCGCACTGCCTACGACTCGGCCACCGCCGGTCTGGCGCAGGCGGAAGCCCGCCTGGCACAAGCGCGCGCCCAGAAGGAATCATCCGAGCGCCGCATCAATCAGGCCAGCGCTACGCTCACGCGCGCCAGCGACATCCTCAGCAAGACCAGCTACCGCGCGCCTTTTGATGGCGTCATCACCAACCTGCCGGTACACGAGAGCGAAACGGTGGTCATGGGCATCCAGAACGCGCCCGGCTCCACTTTGATGACGCTCGACGATATGTCCATCGTCACGGTCGAAGTCAAGGTGGACGAGACCGACATCGTCAACGTGAAGCTCAACCAGCCCGCCGAGATCACCATCGACGCGCTCCCCAAGCAGACCTTCAAGGGCAAGGTCACGGAGATCGGCAATATTGCGGTGCTGCGCTCCACCGGCGTCGCCACCTCGCAGAGCCTCGCCGGCAGCACCGAAGCCAAGGACTTCAAGGTCGTCGTGACCATCCAGGACCCGCCCGAGAACCTGCGGCCCGGCCTTTCGGCAACGGCCAAGATCACGACGGCCAGCAAGCAAGACGTCCTGACCATCCCCATCCAGGCCATCACCATCCGCCGCGAATCGGAGCTGAAACCGAAGACCACCGGCACCGGTGTGCAGGCCGCCGCCCCCGCGACTCCGAAGGATGACAAGGAAGTCACGGGCGTCTTCGTCATCAACCCGAAGACCAAGAAGGCTGAGTTCGTCGCCGTCGAGACCGGCGTCACCGGTACCACGGACGTCGAGCTGCTCAAGGGACCGAAGCAGGGCGACGAAATCATCACCGGCAGCTACCGCGTGCTGCGCACGCTGAAGAACAACACCAGCGTCAAGGTGGACAACTCCGGCCCGGTGCGCGAGGAGAACAAGAGCTAGAAAAGCGCCGTTGGTCGTTAGTCCTTGGTCGTTGGCTAACAGAAACGTATTCGGGGATTTGCCAAAGACCAAAGGCCAATGGCCAACGACGGTTTTCTGGAAACATTTTCGGAACCAAACCGTCCAATATCCGTATATCTGAAGGGGAACGAGTTTTGGCACCTGAGGAGAAGGACAAAATGGCCACCCAGTTAGCGCCGGTCCTGGACGCGGCAGAGCTGCGTCCGCAGGCGCCGCCGGAATCCTGCATCATCTGTACCGAAGACCTATGGAAGACCTACGACATGGGCTCGGAGCAGGTGCATGCGTTGCGCGGCGTGGACCTGCGCATCGAGCGTAACGAGTACGTGGCCATCATGGGTCCCTCAGGTTCGGGCAAATCCACCCTGATGAACCTCATCGGCTGCCTCGATTCGCCCTCCAAGGGCCGCTATTGGCTCAGCGGCCACCTCGTCAGCGAATTGGATGACGACGAATTGGCGCGCATCCGCAACAAAGAGATCGGCTTCGTCTTCCAGACGTTCAATCTGCTCGCCCGCGCCACCGCGCTGCACAACGTCGAGCTGCCTCTCATCTACGCCGGCATACCGGCCGAGACGCGCATCGAGCGCGCCAAAGATGCGCTCCGTAAGGTCGACCTCGAAGACCGCATGAATCACAAGCCGAACGAGCTCTCCGGCGGCCAGCGCCAGCGCGTCGCCATCGCGCGTGCCTTGGTGAATGCGCCTTCGCTCATCCTCGCCGATGAGCCTACCGGTAACCTCGATTCGCAGACCGGTCTCGAGATCATGGCGCTCTTTGACCACCTGCACGAGCAGGGCAACACCATCGTGGTCGTCACCCACGAGCACGATATCGCCGAGTACGCGCACCGCGTCGTCTCCATCAAGGACGGCAAGATCGAGCGTGACGAGCGCCGCCAGCGCAAGTAACAGGCATTTCTCCCACAATCATAGAGCCCGACCGCCCTCGGCCGGGCGTTGTTTTCTGTTGTCATCCTGAGCGAAGTCTCCTGTCCCGAACCTACGGGACTGGGGCACGCAGTCGCAGGATCCCTATAGCCACCACGGACCTAGGGCCTCCCTCCCTTGACACCTCCCCCGAACCGGCGCAAACTTCCCCGCTTGGGAGTACTCCGATGTTGCAGTTAAAGACGGTCGAACAGGATGGCGTGGCCACGGTCTACTGCCGTGGCCGGATCGTTTTCGGCGAGGAGGCGGACGACCTGCGCCTGCAGGTGCTTTCACTGCTCAAGCGCACCAACCGCATCGTGCTGCACATGTCCGGCGTCCAGACGATCGATAGTGGCGGCCTCGGCACCCTGGTCGGCATCTTCATCTCCGTGCGTCACCGTCACGGCACGGTGAAGATCGCGGCGCCCTCGCGCAAAGCGCGCGAAGTGCTCGGCATCACGCACCTCGACAGCCTTATCGACATCTACACCACCGCCGACGAAGCTGCCGCCTCGTTCCCGCGTAAACGCATCGCTACGGCCAGCTAGGTTCCGTGGCGCGGACGCCCTCGTCCGCGGCCTCTGCTTTTCCTAACCTCCGATCGCGCCCTTGTCGAACGCCGCCAGCGCCTCGGCCTCGGTCTCGAATTCCTCGACCACGTTGAGCACCTGCGTCAGCATCAGGATGGCGATCGGCTGGCTCTGCAAGCCGCATAACCGCATTTCGCCGCCTTGTTTGCGTGCGGACGTCAGCCCGCGCACGATCGTTCCGATGCCGCTCGAATCCACCCATGGCACGCGGCTCATGTCCAATACGACGCGTGGCGGTGGCGACGCTTTCTCCAGCGCGTCTTGCAGCGCATCCGTCGCCTCGCCGAGCACAAGCCTGCCTACAGGCCGCACCACCGTGATGCCCTGCACCTTTTCACTCTTGACCGAGAAATCCATGGCCGCGCAGTGTACAGGAAGGTCGCGCCCGCTAACACTGCGGGCTGGCGCACGTCTTAGCGGGTGATTCGCCCGCGGGAGGTTTTTGTGTCCCATCGCGTCGCATGGCTTGCGCTGCTCTTGGCCTCGGCTGTCGCCCAGACTCCTCCTCCTGCCAACGGCAGCCTTCCAGTCGTCTCGCCCGATGGCAAGTACATCGTCTTCACCGGCGAGCGTGATGGCCAGGAGGACATCTACGTCATCAAGCCTGACGGCTCTGGTGAGCATCGCCTGACGAAGACGCCCGAGGTCGAAGGCAATCTTGCCTGGTCGCGCGACGGCAAGGTGTTGTACTCGACGTTCGACAAGAACACGAATCTCTCAACCTTCTACGCCATGGACCGCGACGGCCAGCATCGCCGCGAGCTGGCGCGCGTCCCTGGCCGCGGCCCCGTGCTCTCGCCAGACGGCAAGCACTTGCTCTACATGGCCGGCGACTGGCGTAACACCAAGCTCATGCTCGGCGACCGCGACGGCTCCAACGCAAAACAGATCACCGACGGCACTTCCAACGCCTGGAACACTCACTTCTCTCCCGATGGCAAGCGCATCGCCTACACCGGCACCGATCCTGCGACGAAAGAGCTCGCCATCGTCGTGATGAACATAGATGGCTCGGCGCCACGTGTCGTCACCCACTTCAGTCATGACGACGGTCGCGCACAAGGGCCCGTCTGGTCGCCCGACGGCAAACGCATCGCGGTGCAAGCCAACTCCAACACGCAGGAGCACAGCGCGCATATCTGGGTGGTCGACATCGCCACTGGCGCTGCGACGAAGCTCACCGCCCACACCGAGCCTTGGCTCGACGAGACCCCGTTCTGGTTCCCCGACGCCAAACACATCGCCTTCCAGAGCAACCGCAATGGCCGCATGGAGGTCTGGACGATGAACGCCGACGGCACTGGCCTGAAGCAGGTCACCGGTCTGAAGCACTGAATGAACGTGTGGCACAGCCGCCTCGGCTGTGCCCATCAGGTACAATCGCCGCCGAATGTCCGACCGCCAGACCACCATCCTCGCTATCGCGCTCGTCGTTGGACTCTTCCTCGCCGGCGCCACCATCGGTGGCGGCCTGCGCCAGGTGCGCAAGAGCGATCGCTACGTCACCGTCAAAGGACTCGCCGAGCGTGACGTGGTCGCAGACCTCGCTATCTGGACCATGCAGACCAGTGTCGCCAGTGACGACCTGGTCGCCGGCCAGACGCAGCTCGAGGCCAATGTGCAGAAGATCCGCCGTTTCCTCATTGCTAACGGCTTCCCTGAGACGGCCATCGAGACGCACGGCCTGCGCGTCATCGATAAGCGTGCGCGCGAATACGGCGAGGCGAAAGCGGGCGAGGCGCGCTACATCCTGGAGTCGAGCGTCGTGCTGCGCTCCACCAGCGTGGCGCAGGTCGCCAAGGTCAGCCAGATGACCAGCGACCTCGTGCGCAACGGCGTCGCGCTCGCCGAACAGAACGCCTGCAACGCCGGCCCGGCGTATCTCTACACGAAGATCACCGACATCAAGACGGCCATGCTCGCCGAAGCCACCAAGAACGCGCGCCGCACCGCCGAACAGTTCGCCACCGATTCGGGCAGCCGGCTCGGCGGCATCATGCAGGCCAACCAGGGAGTCTTCTCCATCACGCCGCGCGACCAGGTGGGCGAGACCGGCGAAGGCGGCGGCTGCGCCGCCTCCGATCCGAATAAGAAGATCCGCGTCGTCACCACGGTGAATTACTACCTCGAAGGGTGAGCCCGCAAGGACGCGTTCGTCGTGATCTCGTTACCTTGCATTCGCCATTGCCCCGCCGCGTTGTACCATCGGCGCATGCTCCAGACATCCGGCAAAAAATCCTGGATGGCGGAAGCCCGCCGGTCTCTGGAGCAGCGCCGCCAGGCGCACCGCGAGCGGGCGTGTTCATCTCCGGCAGTGAGTGAGCGATTCGCCGGCCGCATCGGCGCGGTGCTGGCGGGCGGAGGCGCGCGCGGCGCCTACGAGGCCGGCGTCCTGCTGGCTTTTCAAGATGCGCGCGTACCCACCCACATCCTAACGGCCACGTCGATCGGAGCCATCAACGCGGGGGCGTACGCCGCGCATTCCTCGGGCCCTATCGGGAACGCAGAGGCGCTGGTCGAGGCCTGGCTCAACGTCACTCCCCCGGCCGTCGGCATCGATTGGTCGCGCTACGTCATCGTGCTCGGTGGGCTCATCGCGGCCAGCGCCGGCATCGGCAACCTCGCCTTGCTCTTGTTGCGCAGCACCGGCATCTACTTTCACCTCACCAACCCGCGCCTCACCTGGTTGCTGCTCTCCCTCGCCGGCGCGGCCATCATGTTCTTCTATGACCAGATCTCCTACCTGTTCTACGTGCTTGCCAAGCAGGTCAAGGGATACCACTGGAAGCCCGATGGCAGGAAGCTCGCCTTCTCAGTCCTGGCCAACGCCACGGTAGCGGCGTTTCTCGGGATCCTGCTCGGTTTCGCGCACCTGCACGTCAGCCCGACGGAGATCTTTCGCCTGGAAAGTCCGGCGGCATCGCTCATCGCCGCAGCCGTCGTCCTGCTGCTCGTGCTCTGGCTCTTTCTGCGCGACGCCGTTAGCCGCATCAGCCACAAGTTCCTGCGCCTGCCGCTGCGCTCCGGACTCTTCCCCAACTTTGAGCGCACCCGCTTCCTGCGCGCGCTGATCCCGGAAGATGGCCTGCGCGCCTCGCCTATGCGCGTCGTCATCACCGCCGCCGATCTGCGCACCGGCAAGGCGCGGTTCTTCGTCAACTGCCCCGTCGCCGAGCTCGCCCGCGACCCCGGCGTGGACCCGCCTTTTCTCGCGCACCGCGTCGAAACACCCGATGAGCTGATGAAGGCGATCGTCGCCTCCTCCGCCTTCCCCATGGCCTACGAGGTCATCGAAATGCGCGGCGGTTCCTTGACCGATGGCGGCATCGTCGCCAAACAGCCCATCCATCCCGCGATCCGCCTGGGAGCGGATGTGCTTTTTCTGGTCATGGTGGAGCCACGCGCGCCAACCAGCGCCGAGATCAAGACGTTCCTCGACGTCGGCATGCGCACCATGGACGTGATGATGGCGCAGAACCTGCGTACCGACATGCGCCTGCTGCAAAACGTCAACGAGCTGTGCGAGCAGCACGCGCGCGAACTCGGCGTACGCCCGGAGCAGATCTGCCTGGAGATCGGCGGGCGTCAGTACCGCTACATCAAGGCATTCACCGTGCAGCCCGCCGCCGACCTGGCCGCGACGTTGCTCGATTTCGACGGTCCCATCGCGGCCCCTCTCATCGAACAGGGCTACGAGGATGGCGCCCGGGCCGTCGTCGAGTTTCAGGCTTACCTGGCCGAGCTACCCCCTCAACTCCAGCGCCACCTGCTGCGCCTGCAGCGCGAAGACGCGGTCCGGGCGCGGGACGCATCTGCGCCGCCGTAGTAAGCGATCTGTGATTGTTGATTGCGACCAGGTCCGTCACGGCGATCGATGACGCTCAACCGTCCTGATGATTCTGGAAACCTCGCCGCGCCTCCTGACGTACTGATGCACTGACGAACTCGCCTCTCACCCGTCTATCTACCATTGGGAGGAGCCATGCACGAACTTCGTTACGCCGTCCGCGCGCTGAAGAACAATCCCGGCTTTGCCACCATCGCCATCCTCACGCTGGCCCTCGGCGTCGGCGCCAACACCGCGATGTTCAGCGTTGTGAACGGCGTCCTGCTGCGGCCACTGGATTACCCGAACGCGGCGCGCATCGCGCAGCTGAACACCTCGTACCCGCAGCGCGGCCGCAAGTTCCCGCGCACCACCGGCCCCGACATCGTGGACATCCGCTCGGGTGCCGCGGCGATCGAGCAGCTAAGCTTCTACCAGGGCGGCGAGATGGGTGTGCAGCTCGCCGACCACGCCGAGTTCGTCGGGACGGGCTTCGTCACGCCGAATTTCTTCTCCGTGTTCGGCACCGCGACGCTGTTTGGTCGCACCTTCGATCCGAAAGACGAGAAGCGCGCGGCCGTCGTCAGCCTGCCCTTCGCACAACGCAACTTCGGTTCGGGGCCGGCGGCACTCGGCCAGAAGCTGCACGTTGAAGGCGTCGCGCTCGACATCGTCGGCGTCGTGCCCGCGACGTTCCGCTTCCCGCGCGCAGCCCAGGTCTGGGTCGCCTTCTCGCCGCAGCCAGAGAGCATGCAGCGCACCGCGTACAACTACCAGGCGGTCGCACTGGTACGCGCCGATTCATCGCTCGACGCCGCCAACGCGCAGCTCCAGACTCTCGGCGCGCGCCTCGAGGCCGCCTACCCGAACGAGAACAAGGGCAAGACGTTTGTCCTGGTCCCTCTTCAGGAACAGCTGGTCGGCTCGGTACGCACCACGCTCTACTTTCTGATGGGCGCCGTCTCGCTCGTACTGCTCATCGCCTGCGCCAACGTCGCGAATCTCTTGCTGGCGCGCGCCACAGCCCGTCAGCGCGAGATGGCCGTCCGTGCTGCGCTCGGCGCTACGCGCTGGGCGATCGCGCGCCAACTGCTGGTCGAAAGCGGCGTGATCGCACTCGCCGGCTGCCTCCTTGGACTGCTGCTCGCCTTTGCCGGCACGCGGGCGCTGACGCAAGCCACCGCGCAACAAGTCGGCTTGCCGCGCATTGCTGACATTCAGGTCAACTGGATCGTCCTCGCGTTCGCCATCGGCGTATCGCTCGTAGCCAGTTTCCTCTTCGGCTTGAGCCCGGCGTGGCAGGCCTCGCGCGTCGACTTGAACGACGCGCTCAAGCAGGCGGGCCGCGGTCTCGCCGGCTCGCACGGTCGCCTGCGCAATGTGCTGGTGGTCGCGCAGGTCGCACTCTCGTTTGCTCTCGCCATCGGCGCTGGGCTCCTGTTCCGCAGCTTCCTCGCGTTGAATAGCGTAGATCTCGGGTTCCGCACGCAGGGCATGCTGGTGACGTACGCCCACCATCCCGCCCACACCGACGCCGACTACCTGCAGGCCGGCCGCTTCTTCGAGAACGCCATCGCGCAGTTGAAGCAGGTTCCCGGTGTCGCGTCTGCGGCTGCGACCATGGGCTTGCCCACCGGCCAGTACGGCTCCAACGGCGGCTACGTGATCGACGGCCAGGATTTCCGCGCCAATATCAGTCATCTCTCGCAAGCCGTCTTCAGCCTCTCGAGTCCGGGCTATTTCTCGACCATGGATATCCCGCTCGTGCGCGGCCGCGACTTCAACGCCGCCGACGCCTACGATCGTCCGTTCGTCGCCATCATCAGCGAAGCGCTCGCGCGCCAGAGCTTCCCCGGGCAGGACCCGATAGGCCACACGATCCAGTGCGGCCTCGATTCGCCCAAGTGGATGACCATCGTCGGCGTCGTCGCCGATGTCCGGCAGGATTCGCCCGCGTCTTCGCCCGGACCGGCGCTCTACATGCCGCTCCTCCAGCATCCGCACCACGGCAACGAGATCACGCTGGTGTTGCGCAGCGCGGTCTCGCCGACCGCGCTCATCGATCCCGTGCGCACGAAGATGAACGCGCTGAATCCCGAAGTCGCAACGAAGTTCACCACCATGGAAGCCATGGTCTCAGACTCCATCGCTACACCGCGGCTCCGTACCGTGCTGGTCGGGCTCTTCGCGGGACTCGCGCTGTTGCTCGCGATGGCGGGCATGTACGGCGTGATGAGCTACGTCGCCACGCAACGCATCCCCGAGTTCGGCGTCAGGATGGCGCTCGGCGCCTCGCCGCGCCATGTGTTGGCGCTCGTGCTCGGACGCGCTACCAAGATGGCACTGCTTGGCGTAGCCATCGGATTGGGAATCGCGTTCTCCGCCGCACGCGTCCTCAGCAGCATGCTCTTCGGCCTGCAACCGACCGACGCCATGACCTACGCCGCTGTGCTCATTGCCGTCACACCCATCGTTGTTTTGGCCGCGGCCATCCCGGCCTGGCGCGCGTCGCGCGTCGACCCGTTGGTGGCGCTGCGGAATGAGTAAGGCGACAAACGGCGGCAGAAACCCTTAACCACAGAGGACACGGAGGTTCACAGAGGATTCTTCCTCCGTGTTCCTCTGTGCCCTCCGTGGTTAAAGGTCTTGAGTCTTCTGGCCTGGAATGCAAAAGGCCCTCATCCCCGAGGGCCTTACCTGACGTACTGACAAACTGATGTACTGATGTACTGACGTACTTGCTTTACTGACTCGCGCCCGCGGCCGCGGTACTGCGTGCCGGATACGACGCCGCGAAGAAGCTGTGGTCATACAAGCCGCGATAGACCTTGCCGGCGATCTCCGCCGCCTTCGGACCGTACACGGCGCGGTCGCCGCGCAGGAATACAACGACGGCGATCCTGCCGTACTGCGTATTCGCGAACGACCCGAACCACCCAAAGCGCGTGCCGTCTTTCGAGCACGTGCCGGTCTTGCCAAGGATCTGTTCTTCGTTGAAGTTGTAGTGCACGTTGCGGCCCGTGCCGTAGCTCACCGAGCCCGCCATGCCTTCTTCGACGTCGGGGATCTGCGTCGCGATGGGTAGCTGGCGCTTCACCACCGGCTTGAAGTTCGCGATCTCATCCACGTTCCGTGGATGCTGCAAGTAGTACAGCGTGCCGCCGTTGGCGATCGCCGCAACGATGGCGCCGAGTTGCAGCGGCGTCATCGAGATGCTCTCGCCGAAGCTGCACATCTTGCCTACGCCGCCGAGCTTCGCGTCGAGCACTTCCGTCGGATACTGCCCGAGGTGCTCGCCTTCGATGTTCCAGCCGGCAAGTTCGCCGAGCCCGTACTGATGCGCGTAATACGCCACCTTCTCGAATCCCAGCTTGCGGCCCAGCGCTTCAAAGAATGCGTTATTGCTGACCGCCAGCGCCTCCGACAGATTCATATGGGTGCGCTTGGTCAGCTGGATGTAGGTGTCGCGCGTGATGACGTTCTCACTCAGCGCGGCCAGCGCCACCGGGACCTTGATGGTGGAGCACGGCGTCGCGCCTTCCGACAGCGCGACCTTCTGGTTGACCATGGCCAGGATGCGGCCGCTCGACGGATCGATCGCCACGACCGTCCCGTTCAGATTCCCGAGCGCGTCCATCGCCGCCTGGCGTACCACCGGGTCTTCGCCCGCCGTGATGTCGCCCGCGGTGTTGTCATCAGCGAACGGACTCGCCGTGAACCGCTCGCGAACCACGCGGCGCCGCGAGCTGCGCTTCGCCACGATTTTCTTCTTGGTAGCCGCGGACTCGGTCACCTTCGGCGTCTTGGGGACGACGGGTGTGGTACGCGCGGTGCTGCGGCCGTCGCCGGCGAATGCGCCCACGGCGACGAGCAGCGCGATGACAACGACAGCGGCGCTACGAACGGGGAACAAGAACTTCTTCATGGTCCTGATGCCTACCCCTGACCCGGCATTTCCCTCTGGCCGGCGCCCGAAGAACGACGACCGCTAACCCTTTGGCTTGAAAAGCGACTCGGGGGGAGTTACTGAAGCGATAATAGGGTACTTCGTTCGTGCTGGCAATACCTATCTTTTGGCCCGGACCTGCCAACATCTGCCTAATGAGACAGATGCAGCCGCCTCGACGCGCGGTGCACGATCCCTATCCCCTTGCGCTTCTACAAGCTGTGCGCACCGTACAACACGCCCCGGCAAGCCGCCAGTGCCGACCGTAATCCGCCAAGGTTACGACCAAGCCCGTGGGCCTAGTGCGTCGTCTCGTTCTCCCTCCGCTTGCGGATGAACGCCGGCACGTCCAGGTCGTCCTGGTCGAAGTTCGCGCTGACGTGCGGATCGAGCGTGGTCTCGCGCTCCGGCGGAGTGCGCCGCGAATCCGCGACCTTGGGGATGGGCACCGCCGCGGCCATCGCGCGCGGAGCATCTTCATTCGCTTCCGGCGAAGGCGAAGGCGCCGGCGGACTGGTACGCGTGTTGGCGATCGCCGCCGTCGCGGTGCGCTCGCGTTTCGTTTGTGAATCGGTGCGGAAGCCCGTGGCGATCACGGTGATCTTCACCTCGTCCTTCATCTTCTCGTCCTGCACCGCGCCGAAGATGATGTTCGCGTCCTCGTGGGCCGCATTCTGGATGATGGTCGAGGCCTCGTTCACCTCCGAAAGCTTCAGCGAGCTCGAGCCGGTGATGTTAATCAGGATGCCGCGCGCGCCGTCGATGGCGCCCTCTTCGAGCAACGGCGACGCGATCGCCCGCTGTGCTGCATCCGTGGCGCGCCGCTCGCCGCGCGCCGTCGCCGTGCCCATCACGGCATAACCCATGCCGTTCATGATGGCCTTCACGTCGGCGAAATCGCGGTTGATGATGCCCGGGATGGTGATGATGTCCGAGATGCCCTGCACCGCCTGCCGCAGGATGTCATCCGCTATGCGGAAAGATTCGAAGAATCCCGCTCCTTGCGCTACCGCCAGCAGCTTCTCGTTGGGGATGCAGATCATCGTGTCGACCGAATCGAGCAGCTCCGAGAGTCCGCGCTCGGCCTGCTGCATGCGCCGCCGGCCTTCGAACGCGAACGGTTTCGTCACCACGCCGACCGTGAGCGCGCCCATCTCGCTGGCGAGGGACGCGATGATCGGCGCCGCGCCCGTGCCGGTGCCGCCGCCCAGGCCGGCGGTAACGAACACCATGTCGGCGCCTTCGAGCGCCTCGATGATCTTCTCGGCGTCTTCCAACGCGCCGCGCCGCCCCATCTCCGGATTCGCTCCGGCGCCGAGCCCGTTCGTCAGCTTGACGCCGAGCTGTATCTTCACCGCCGCGCGCGCCATCTTCAGCGCCTGCAGGTCGGTGTTGGCGACAATGAAGTCCACGCCCTCGAGGCTGGCGTCGATCATGCGATTCACGGCGTTGCCACCGCCGCCACCCACGCCTACCACTTTGATCTTCGCGTTATTGCGCGGTTCTTCGTTGAACTGGATGCGGACTTCGCTCATGGCCTTCTCCCTTGGCATTAGCTGCTCTTCTTGGCAAACAATGATTTGAATTTCGACGTGATGCTCTCCGGTTGACCGCCGCGGGCCAGGCGCGCGCGGTTTGCGTACGTGATCATGCCGAGCGCGGCCGAATACTCCGGCTCGACCAGGGTTTCCGGCATGCGCGCCAGCGGCGTCGGATAGCCGACACGCGCCGGCCGCCGCAGAATCTCTTCCGCCAGCGCCTCCAGTTGCGGCAAGCGCGCGCCGCCGCCGGTTAGGACGATGCCCGCCGCACACAGCTCCAGCACGCCGCCGTGCACCAGGTTCTCGCGGATGAACTCGACCAGCTCGCGCGCCCGCGGCTCCAGCACTTCGGCCAGCAAGCGCTGCGGCATCAGGCGCGACGGCCGGTCGCCCACTGCCGGCACCTCGATCTCGTTGTCCTCGGCAACGGACGCGACCCGTGCCGAACCGAACAATCGCTTGATCTTCTCCGCGTCGCCGAGCGGCGTACGCAGCCCTACGGCAACGTCGCCGGTGAAGTGGTCGCCGCCGATCGGCACCGTGCCCGTGTGGGCGACCACGCCTTCGTGAATCACGACGATATCGGTCGAGCCCGCGCCGATGTCGGCCAGGCAGACGCCGAGCTCTTTTTCGTCGCTGTGCAGCACTGCCTCGGCCGCAGCCAGCGGCTCGAAGATCTGGTCGTCCACGCGGATGCCCGCGCGGTTCAGCGTCGAGACGACGTTCTGCACCGCGCTCGCCGCAGCCGTACAGACATGGACCTTCACGTCGAGCCTGGCACCGACCATCCCCAGCGGATCGCGTATGCTCGGCTGCTCGTCGACCACGAACTCCTGCGGCAGCAAGTGCAGCACGGAACGGTCCGACGGCAGCGTGACGGCACGGGCGCGCTCCACCGCGTGCCGGATGTCGTCCTTCCCTACTTCGCGCGCGCGTGCCGCCAGCGCGATGCCCGCGCGTGAATTCAGCCCGCGCACCTGGCAGCCGCCGATCCCGACTACGGCGTGCTCCACGCTCACGCTGGCTTCACTCTCGGCGCGCTCCACCGCGCGCTGCACCGAGACGACGGCCTTCTCCAGGTCGACGATGATGCCCTTGCGCGTGCCCCGCGCCTCCGCGACTCCGTGCCCGCGATACCGCACGCCGCCCTCCGCCGCCTCGGCGACCACGACGCACGTTTTCGCGCTGCCCGCGTCAATCGCGATGATCAGGTTCTCCTGTTCTCTGGCCACTCGGTCCCCGGTCCCCGTTTCTCAATTCTTCCTTCGCGGTCTGGCTGTGGTTGGCTGGCTGGGCGTCGTGGGCGCAAGCGACACCGTGGTACCCGTGGGCCGCGTCGCCGCGGGATCGGGGTTGACGATCACCTGCTGGTCATAGCGCAGGTCCACCGACTCAAGTCTCTGGAAGCGGTTCCGCCACTCCCGCACATGCGTCTGGTAGAGCTGGAAGCGCGTGAGGAAATCGCGATCGCCGAGGTGCACCAGTACGGCGCCCGCATCGTCGGGCATCGTCACCTTCACATCCGCGGGATCGTTCACGTTGATCTCGCTGATGCTTTCGCCGTAGCGCGCACCGTCGGAGTTCAATTCATGCAGCACACGGCCGAAGATCGCCATCCGCGCCGCGCGCGTCGAAAGCGGCTCGCTCTCCGCCATGCCGACCAGCACGGGGAACGAGTACTTGTTCTGCGAGCGAGGGGGCATGTCCATCAGCACGCCTTCCGCATCGATCAGATGGATCCGCGAGCCCACCTGCACGAAAGCCACCGGCTTCCGCTCCGTGATGCTGACGGCGAGCCGGTCCGGCAGCAGGCGCATCACCGTAGCCGACTGGACCCACGAGATATGCTCGAGCTGCTTCTTGCGCTCCTCCAGCGGAACGAAAAAGATATTGCGTCCGATGTCCGTGCCAAAGACGTCGAGCACCTGCGCTTTGCTTACGTGCTCCAAGCCGGCAAGTCGGATGTCGTCACCCGACGCCAGTTGGAAGCGCCAGGAATGCGCGCCGTAGCTGTAGACGAACCAGCCGGCGAGCAGCGCGAAGCCGAGCGATCCGCCCCAGAACATCGCGGTGCGCAGGCGGTTGGCGGTGCTGCGGGGGAGGGCGCCCCGGCGGACGGGCACGCGCTTCTGCCCGCGCAGGAACGGTGACTGTTCTTCTATATCGAGGTCGAGCAGGCGGGCGTCGAAATCGTCGTCGTCTTCGACGAGCACGCGCGTAGGCTCACGGCGCGCCGTCCCGCGCGGCGCAAATTCATCGCCGAGCGGTTCGTGCCGCGTCGCGCTGCGGGGCTCGTCGGGGGCCGAGTCGTATCGCGCCATTCTTCAGCAGTCGAGAAGATCGCCGAGCGCCACTATAGCTTTGTTTCCTGTGGAAGTGCGAGATAGAAATGAGGTTAGGAACCCAGTTCGTCAGCTACTTCAGCCGCTTCAGATCATCTTGCGCGGCCTTGAAGTCGGGCTCCTGCTGCACCGCGATCTGGAGTTCCGCGATCGCCTCCGCCTTCTTGCCTTCTTTCTCCAGCGTCTTCCCTAGCCACCAGTGCGCGCGCGAGTGCCGCGTCGCGATCGGCTCCGGCTCCTGTGACAGGTACTTGCGCAGGCAGCGCTCCGCACGCGCGTAGTCGTTGCCGCCACCGTTGCCACTGGTGATCAGGCTACCGACCTGGAAATACGGCGAGAGATTATCGGGCACCGCTTTCTCGGCGTCGGCGAGGAGCGCATCCAGGTCCTTCCACCGCAGCTGGTTGGTGTAGATGAACGAAAGCAGGCTGTAGGCGACCACGCGGCCGGGATCGAGCTTCTGCAGTTCACGCGAGCACTTTTCCGCCTCGTCCCAGCGCTTCTGGATAGCGAGATTGTTGCACCACGAGCGCGCCGTGTCGTATTGGTTGGGATTCGCATCGTGCGCCTTTTGATAAAGGTCGGGCAGCGCCGAGGTGTTCTTTTCGTCGTTAGCGATCTCCGCCGCCGTGATGTAACCCCACGCCGGATCGATCTTCGCGATCTCCGCCTGCTGTTGCTTCGCCTTTTCCTTGCTGCCACCGGCAATGCCCGGTGCCTGCAGGTAATAACGCATCAGCGCGGTGTGCGCGTCCACACTCTTCGGATCGAGCTCTGCCGCCTTGTCCATCTCCGCCTTCACCTGGTGCGCCAGCCCCAGCTGCCGGAAAACGCTCGCCTTCTGCGCCTGGTCCGCCAGAATGCGGGAAAGCTGGACATGTGCATCCGAACTGTTCGGCGCCGCGGCAATCCCTTTCCTCGCCAGCTTCTCCGCGCCGTCAAGGTCGCGCAGCGCGTACTGGAAGCGTGCCAGAGCGATCAGCGCCGCCGCGTCGTTGGGATTCTTCTGCAGCGCAGCGTCCGCCATGGCCTTCGCGCGCTTCATGTGCCCGGCCTTGAGCAACTGCTCGAGAGTCGCGTCGGCGGCGAAGGCGAACGGTGTCCAGAGAACCAGTAACGCGACAAGGGCTCGCTTCATGCAGGCATCTCCTGGAATGTCGCTTAGACGTGCGGTAACTGTAACGGTTTCGCTGCGGGACCGGTTCCGTTTATTGCGGCGCGGCGGCTACGGCGGGATGTCGTGCCTCCAGCGCCTTCAGCACCATCGGCCCGATCTGCGAGACGTTGCCCGCACCCAGGGTGATGACGAGGTCGCCCGCCTGCGCCACCGCCGCGGCCATCTCCGCGGCGTGGGCGAACGATTCTACATAGCGCGCCGGCCGGTCGCGCTCTTCGGTGATCTCCTTCGTCACCAACTCCCCGGTGATCCCGGGGATCGGCGCCTCGCTCGCCGCATAGATGTCGAGCACGAACACCGAGTCGGCATCGCCGAAGGCGGCGGCGAATTCGTCGAGCAGCGCCTGCGTGCGCGTGTAGCGATGGGGCTGGAAGATCACATGGACCTTCTGGTAGCCGCACTGCCGCGCCGCGGCCAGGGTTGCGCGGATCTCCGTCGGATGGTGGCCGTAATCGTCGACCACGGTCACTCCACCGGCCGAGCCCTTCGTCTGGAAGCGCCGATCGACCCCGCGGAATGCGTCGAGCGCCTCGTGGATCGCCTCCAGCTTGATCTCCAACCCCACGCCGATCGCGATCGCCGCCGTCGCGTTCAGCACGTTGTGCAACCCGGGCACGTGCAGCCGGAACAAGCCCAGGTCGCGCTCGCCTTGCCGAACCCGGAAGCGGCTCAGGCAGCCCGCCGTCGACGGACGGCCATCCACCGCGTCGATGCGGAAATCCGCGCCCTCGAGCGTGCCATATGTCACCACGCGGCGCGAGACGCGCGGCAGGATGGCGCGCAATGGGTCGTCGTCCGCGCACGCCGCTACCAGGCCGTAGAACGGCACGCGCTCCATGAAGTCCACGAACGTGTTCTCGATGTCCGTCAGGTCGCGATAGCAATCCATGTGCTCGCGATCGAGGTTCGTCACCACCGCGAGGATGGGCGAAAGCTTGAGGAAGGAGCGGTCGCTCTCGTCGGCCTCCACCACCAGGTATTGCGACTTGCCGATGCGCGCGTTCGAGCCCAGCGCTTCTACGCGTCCGCCCACGATCACTGTGGGATCAAGCCCGCCCGCCGCCAGCACCGCCGCGACCATCGACGTGGTCGTCGTCTTGCCGTGCATTCCCGCGATGGCGATGCCGTACTTCAGGCGCATCAGCTCGGCCAGCATCTCAGCGCGCGCGATCACCGGCAGCTTCAGCCGCCGCGCCTCGGCGACTTCGGGATTGT
>CAYWSH010000019.1:0-34803 GCA_964460655.1 uncultured Terriglobales bacterium
CGTCGCTCATGCTCACCGAATCGCTCATCCGCGCCATCGAAGCGCGGCAGCTCGGCGGCGGCAAAGCGGCGGAAGCCACGCGGCTGCGCGCCGCGCAGTCGGCCATGCAGGAAGGCTTCGTCCTTACGCGCTACTTCTACGACGCGCTGGCGAATTTCGAGAAGGACCCCGCCGGCATGCGCGACGCCTTCGGTGACATGATGAATGGTATCGATGTCGCGAAGGAAACGAAGCACGCGCAGGAGACCGAGTTCACCAAGAAGGCCGCGCCCGATATCCTGCGGGCGTCGCAGCCGCAGCCCGGTCAGACGGTCGCGCGGCAAGCGCCGGGATTGCTCGACCTGGCCGAGGATCGCCTCTCCAAAAGCGATGCCGACGCGGCCCACAAGCTGGCGCAGCAGGCACTCGAGCAGGGGCAGGAAGATCCGGCGCGCGCCTTGTTCATCCTGGCGCGTGCCGCCACGCTGACGCGTGACATTAACGGTGCACGCGCGTACTTTGAGCGCACCATCGAGGTGGCGCGCGAGCCGCGCATGTCGGCCTGGGCGCATATCTATCTGGGGCGCATCCTGGATCTGCAAGATGAGCGCGACCAGGCGGTGACGCACTATCGCGCCGCGTTGACCGCCGGCGATCCGACGCCCGACACCAAGGTCGCGGCCGAGAAGGGAATCGCGGCGCCGTACACGACGCCGGGAAAGAGTCCGCAGTAGCACGGCGATCGGCGGTCGGCAATCGGCTATTGGCAACGCTTTAGCCGATCGCCAACTGCCAATAGCCAGCAGCATTTTTTAAGGAGACTTCATGAAGAAGGCATGGATCATCACGCTCGTGCTGACGACGTCGTTCGTCGTCGCCCAGCAGCAGCCCGCGCAGCCGAAGGCCGGCACGCCTGCCGCGCAGCAACCCGCAGCGCAGGCGCCGGCAGCGCAAGGCCCAACGGCCGCCACCACCGGCGGCAAGAAGCCGCTGCAGTTCAAGACGAAAGACGAGCAGGACGCCTACTCCGCCCTGCTCAAGATCCAGGATGCCGCGCAGATCGAGACGGCCGCGAACGAATTCAATGTGAAGTATCCCGAGTCCGACATGCGCGGCGCCGCTTTCCAGGCCGTCATGAACCTGTACCAGGCAATGAATAACGGCGACAAAGTCGTCGAGTTTGGCCGGAAGACGCTGAAGATCGAACCCGAGAACGCGGTTGCCGGAGTAATGGTAGCGACGGTGCTGGCCGAGCGCACGCGTGACACCGATCTCGACAAGTCCGAGCGCCTGAATGAAGCGCGCAAGGACGCCAACATGGCGATCCAGAACGTAGACGGCATCTCGATCCCGGTCGGCTTGCCGCCCGAGCGCGCGGCCGCGGCGAAGGCCACCATCACCTCGATGGCGTATGCGGCGCTCGGCGCCGCGGACATCGCCGACGATAACTACCCGTCGGCTGAGCAGAACCTGAAAAAGTCGGCGGAGGTCCCGGGCCTCGAGGCCGACCCGCTCACGCTGCTCCGCCTGGCGATCGCGCAGGACCATCAGGGTAAGTACGCCGAGGCGCTCGCGACCGTGCAGAAGGCCCTGCCGGTCACGCAAGAGCCGACCATCCAGAACCTGTTGAAACAGGAACAGGACCGGCTAACGAAACTCGTGGCTGCATCCAAACCCAAGAGCTAGACCACGCGGCGACCGGCATGACGACGACAAAGCGTGAATTTGCGGCCATGGAGCGGGCACTCGGCCATCGCTTCCAAGACCAGGAGCTGCTGAAGCGAGCGCTCACCCATACGTCGTATGCCCACGAGGCGGAAGCCAAGAACGGCGACGCGGCCGGCTTCCACAACGAACAACTCGAGTTCCTGGGCGACGCCGTCCTCGGCCTCGTCGTGACCGAGGAACTTTACCGGCGCTTTCCTGCGTATCAAGAGGGGCAGCTCTCGAAGCTCCGTGCGTTCCTGGTGAGCGAAGCGCACTTGGTGCGCCACGCCGAGAAGCTGAAGATCGGCGAGCATCTGAAGCTCGGGCGCGGGGAAGAGAAGAGCGGCGGGCGCGAGAAGCCCGCCATCCTGGTGGATGCGTTCGAGGCGCTGCTGGCGGCGCTCTACCTTGACGCCGGCATCGCGGCGGTGGAGAAGTTGCTGCTGAAGAAGGTGCTGGCGGCGGATCTGCAACAGCTCTCGGAGAACATCGACGAGGTGCCGATCACCGATCCCAAGTCGGCGCTGCAGGAAGCCGTGCACGCCACCGGCCGCTTGCAGCCGGACTACGTGCTCATCCGCGAGGAAGGGCCCGAGCACCAGAAGACGTTCACCGTGGAAGTGCGCATCCATCCCGCGGAGGGACGCGGCGAGAAGCCGGAGCATGTGGCGCGCGCCACGGGTTCGACGAAGAAAAAAGCCGAGCAGGCTGCCGCGCGCCTGGCGTTGCGGCACTTCGAGGCGGACGCCGGGAGTGCGCGCCGGCCGCGCACGGCGAGCGGGTTATCGCATGTCTGAAGTCGTGACCAGCCAACCCGAAGCCAGCGCACCGCTGGCGGTCGCGGCGGCGACTCCTTCCGCATCAGTTCCTTCGCCCACCACGCAGCCGCCGGCAAAAGCGAAAGGCCATGGCGTCCTTGCGCTTCTGCAATCGCTGCTCGAGACCGTGGTCGTCGCCGTGTTCATCATCACCTTCCTGGTGCAGGCATTCCAGATCCCGTCGCCTTCGATGGAACGCACGCTCCTTATCGGCGACTACCTGCTGGTCGACAAGCTGCACTTCTCCGAAAGCGGCGTCTGGAGCGGCGTGCTGCCGTACGCGAAGATCAGCCGTGGCGACATCATCGTGTTCCGTTACCCCATCCATCCCGAGCAGCACTTCGTGAAGCGCGTCATCGGGCTGCCCGGCGACCGCATCCACCTCGTCAACAAACAGGTGTATGTGAACGGCAAGCCGCTGCAGGAGGGCTACGCCATCCACGGCTCGCCCGACCGCGAAGCTTTCCGCGACGAATTCCCGCAGCCCGATCTGCTCACGCCCGGGCTCGACGTCCACTGGTGGCTGCAGATGCGCACGCTTGTCCATGGTGGCGAACTGCAGGTGCCGGCCGATCGCTACTTCGTGATGGGTGACAATCGCGACCTCAGCAGCGACTCGCGCTATTGGGGCTTCGTGCCGCGCCAGAACGTGATCGGGCGGCCGCTGGTCATCTATCTTTCGCTGCGTAGCGGCGAGGAATGGCGTGCGCTGCCGGATGATAGACTGGCCAAGTTCGGCCTGCTCGGGCAGTTGATGCACCTGCCGCGCTGGGGCCGCACTTTGCGCATCGTCAACTGAGTATGGCTGCCGGTAAGCCCTTTGCCAAATCTCGCAAAGCAGCCCGCGGTACTGACGCGGCGGCCAAGCCACCGCAGAAGAAGGAAACGCTGCTCGAGTCTATCGCCGGCATGGCAGCTGTGTTAGTGAGCGCCCTTTTCATCACCACCTTCAGTCTGCACGCGTTTGCCATCCCTACGGGTTCGATGGAGAACACGCTGCTCATCGGCGACCACGCCTTCGTGGACCGGATCTCGCTGGCACCGCCGACTTCATGGGCCCCCGGTGTCCCTTATCGCGCCGTTCACCGCGGCGAACCGCTCGTCTTCCTGAAGCCGGGTGAACCGGGTATGCACTTGGTAAAGCGCGTCATCGGTGTGCCGGGAGACCGCATCCATCTGCTCCGCGGCATCGTGTACGTCAACGGTGTGCCGCAGGCCGAGCCGTACGTGATCCACAGCCTCGGCAACTACGACGCCTTTCGCGATGACTTCCCGAATGCGCGGCCGCGGGCTTCCGATCCCCTGACGCCGGAGTGGCGGCTGTTCTTGCCGGCGAACGTCCGCGACGGCGACCTGGTGGTCCCGCCGGATTGCTACTTTGGCCTCGGCGACAATCGCGACAACAGCCTCGACAGCCGGTATTGGGGCTTCATTCCGCGCGCCAATGTGATTGGTGCCCCGCTCGTCATCTACTGGTCCTTTGAGACGCCGCCTGACGATTACCTGCGGACCAGTCTTCGCGAGCGGGCGTACGCGACCGTGAACATGGTGTTGCACTTCTTCGATGAGACGCGCTGGCGCCGCATGGGAAGCGTGGTCCGGTGAGCCGCACCGCCCAGCTACGGCGCAAGCGCGAATCAGAACCCGACGTCCCTGAAGCCGCGAAAAAGCAGAAAGAGACCACGCTCGAGTTCATCGCCTCGATGGCCGTCGTGCTCGTCACCGGCCTGTTCATCATCACGTTCAACCTGCAAGCGTTCGAGATCCCGTCGAGTTCGATGGAGAACACGCTGCTCATCGGCGACCACGTGTTCGTCGACCGCGTGCGGCACGCGCCGTCGACCAGTTGGCTCGGCCCCATCGAGCCCTACCGCGACGTGCGCCGCGGCGACATCATCGTTTTCCTTTCGGTCACGCAGCCCGGCATGTACATCGTGAAGCGCATCATCGGCGTTCCCGGAGATCGGATCCATCTCCTGGATGGGGCGGTATACCGGAATGGCGAGAAGCTCGACGAGCCCTACGCCCGGCACTGCGCGCGCGACAACAGTTGCGCCGAGCCCACCGCCCAGTATCACCCGTATCGCGACAACTTCCCGGCGGTGCCGCCGGGCGACATGAGCGGCGCAACGGCGGAGTGGCGCCTCACGCTGGGCAGTCATCTGCAGAACGGCGACGTCGTCGTTCCGCCCGACAGCTATTTCGCCATGGGCGACAATCGCGACGTCAGCTTCGACAGCCGCTTCTGGGGCTTCATCCCGAAAGAGAACCTCATCGGCCGCCCGCTCTTCATTTATTGGTCGTTCGAGACACCGCGCGGCCAGTATGAGAAGAACAGCATCGGCGAACGTGTGGCTTTCATGGGGAAGGTGGTCATCCACTTCCTCGATGAGACGCGCTGGAGTCGCATGCTGCATCGGGTGTTCTGATGGCGCGCGCGTCACGGCAATCGCTCCTCGCCGTCCTCCTCCTGCTGGCGCTGGCGCTCATCGTTCCCGCATTCATCAACGTCAAGCAGTATCGCGGCGCGATCGCGACCGCGCTCGGTCGCGCTTTTGGCCGGGAAGTATCCGTCGGAGGCGTTGCGCTGCAGGTCCTGCCGCAACCGGGCTTCGTGTTGAGCGACCTGATCGTGAAAGACGACGAGAGCTTCAGCGCCGAGCCGATGCTGCGCGCCAGCCAGGTCACGGCGACGCTGCGGCTGACGTCGCTGTGGCGCGGTCGGTTGGAGATCGCCAAGCTGAGCCTGAAAGAACCGAGCTTGAATCTCGTGCGACGCGCCGACGGCATGTGGAACGTCATGTCCTTGCTGCAACGCGCCCAGCAGGCGCCGACCGCGCCGACCGCACGGGTGCGACCCGAGCAGCGGCCGCGCTTCCCCTACGTGGACGCCACGGGCGCGCGCATCAACTGGAAGCAGGGCGTCGAGAAGAAGATGTTCGCGCTTACCGACGCGGACTTCGCGCTCTGGCTCGCGGCCGAGGATGAGTGGCGCGTTCGCCTGGATGCGCGTCCTTTGCGTACCGATTCCGACCTGAGCGACAGCGGCCGCATCGTCGGCGAAGGCTGGTTCGAGCGGCGTGCGGAACTGGCGGCCAGCGCCCTGCATCTGCGCTTGCATTGGCGCGACGCTCAGTTGGGACAAATGACCAAGCTCGTCTACGGCCGCGACCGCGGCTGGCGCGGCGCCACCGATGTCCGGTTGGAGGCCAACGGTACCGCGCGCGAGCTGGCTCTGCGCGTGGACGCCACGGTGGACGGCTTCCGTCGCTACGACATCACACCGCGCAGTTCGTTATCTCTGGCCGCACACTGCGCTGCCCTGCTGCAGCCGGTGGTGCATACGCTCCGGGGCATCGATTGCAGCCTGCCGGCGGGTGGCGGCGCCTTGACCGCGGCGGGCAATATCGAATGGCGCGAGGCGCGCCCGTTCTACGACCTGCGCTTCACGGCCCTGCAAGCACCCGCACAATACGCGGTTGCACTCCTGCAGCGCGCGAAGAAGGACGTAGCCGATGACTTCGCCGCCTCCGGTACGGTCACGGCACAGTTTGCGGTACGCACGCTCGCCGCCGGCGCGAACAGCTGGAGTGGCGAAGGCGAAAGCACACTGCTCCGGTTGCGTGGCGGCGAACTCGCCAGCCCCCTTGACCTCGCACCGGGCCATTTTGCGATCGCCGCACCCGCGCCGTCGCGCGCGCGTCGTGGACGTCTCGTCCTCGGGCAGCCGGAAGATGTCGCCGATCCATTCCGTTTGGTGGTTGCGCCCCTCGCGATGGACCTCGGCGAAGCCCGGTCGGCACAGGCGCGGGCGGTGATCACGCCGGAGGACTATGAGATCGACCTGCAGGGCGAGGCTGACGTGCCGCGTCTGCTGCAACTGGCGCGCAGCGTCGGCTTGCGCGCACCGGCGAGCGTGAGCCAGGGGAGTGCACGCATCGACCTCGCCGTCGCGGGGACGTGGGCGGGTTTCACTGGCGGCACCACCGCCGGCATGGCACAAGTCAGCGGCGTGGTCGCCGCCGTTGCCGGTTTGGCTGAGCCGCTCCACATCGCGTCCGCACGCGTCGATATCTCCCGCGATGAGGTTGCGGTGCACGACTTGGTGGCCACGGCGGGCGAGGTGAGCGTGACCGGCTCGCTCGTCAGGCCGCGCGGTTGCGTGGCCGGTCCGCAATGCGCCATCGAGTTTTCGCTGGCGAGCGACCGCGTGGCACTCGATGACGTGAACCGCTTGCTGAACCCGCGGCTGCAGGCTGGGCCGTGGTATCGCCGCCTGACCGGGCCCAGCGCTCCGTCGCCGGCGCCGGCGCTGTATGCGCACGGCCGCATCGCCATCGCACGGCTCATCGTGAAGCGCGTTATCGCGCAGAACGTCGTGGGCACGCTCGACCTCACCGCGCGTGCGGCCACCTTGACCGAAGCGAGCGGCAAGGCGTTCGGCGGTGTCTTGCGCGGCGAATGGCGGGCCGAGTTCTCGGGCGACGCTCCGATGTACTCCGGCAATGGGACGGCGCAGCACATGCAGATGGCGGAAGTAGCGGCAGCGATGAACGATGACTGGGCCGCCGGTTCGCTCGACGGCGATTGGCACCTGACCCTCACGGGGTGGGACAGCCGCGGGTTGGGACAGTCGGCAGCAGGGTCGCTCGATTTTGATTGGCGCGACGGCATGCTGCGGCACCTCGCTCTCGGTTCGCGTCCTGCTGTCCCGTCGGCCGTCATCACACCGATGCGCATCCGCCGCTTCGAGGGGCGCGCTACCCTGCGTGCCGGCTCGCTGACCTTGGAAAAAAGCAGACTGGAAGCGCCGGACGGCATCTATACAGTCAGTGGCTCGGCGTCGCTCGGCCGCGAACTCGCGTTGCGCTTTGACGCGCGCTCGCGCAGCTACGACGTGAGTGGCACGTTGCAGGCGCCGCAAGTCGCCGCCCGTGCCGCAGAGACGCGCACGCTTAGCCGCTGACTGCCATGAGATCTGCGATCGCGATCCTTCTGCTTGCCGTCTGCGTCGCCGCGCAGCAAACGCCTGCGGCTGACGCCAAGTCCTCAGCTGCCGCCGCGAGCGCGGCGAAGAAGCTCGACTACATCGTCAAGAACGGCGCGCGCTCCAAGCCTGACCGCAAGCCGACCGTCCTGACGGAAGAGGAAGTCAACGCCTACTTCGCTGCGGGCATGGTCGCGCTCCCGCAAGGCGTCCATGCGGTGCAGTTCACCGGCACCGACGGCGTCGTGGTTGCGACGACCGACGTGAACTTTGACGAAGTGAAGGAAGGCCGCTCATCCTCAAACCCGCTGCTTTATCTCTTCACCGGCACGCACAAAGTGAAAGTCACGGGCAATGCTGCCGGTACAGCAGGGAAATGCACGGTGCACATCCAGGACACCGAGATCGACGGCATCGCCGTGCCTCGCCTCGCACTCGAGCTCTTCGTCGACCACTTTCTGAAGCCGAAATACCCGAACGTTGGGCTCGACACCACGTTCGCCCTGCCCGATCGCATCGATACTGCCGTCGTCGGCAAACACGTCGTAACCATCACGCAGAAGTAAGTCTCGCGGCGTGCTAACCTCAAAGGTTCCGAGGAGCACTGTATGCCGCGCTATGAATATCGCGTCCTGCGTCCTACGCCGAAGGCGGAAGCCGCATTCCTGGAGTGGATCGGGAAGCTCGACGAGGAGTTCGAGAATCGCGATCCCGATCATCGCAGCGATGTCGTGCGCAACGCAGTGATGGAGTTGTACAGCGTACCCGCCGCGCAGGTCATCGGCAGCAGCGTAGCGGCACAGTCGGCACGTGTTCGCCTGCACAACTTCGATCCGCGCAACATCACGCTCGAACCGGAGACCTATGGCGACTGCGACGCGCAGAAGTACAACGAGCGCAAACCGCTGATCTATTTCTGGATGATGTTCGACCGCTCACCCGCCGGCCTGAACCACTGGCTCGGACATCGCGTGCGCGCCATGCTGGCCAAACACGTATTCAAGCATTGCGGCAAGAACGTGAAGATCTTCCACGGTGTCGAGGTCTCGTTTGGCTACAACCTGACGGTGGAAGACGACTGCACCATCCACAAGTACGTGCTGCTCGACGACCGCGGCGAGATCATCATCCACCAGGGCTCATCCATCTCCGATTACGCCAACGTCTACTCCCACGCGCACGATCTGAACGACGGCATGATCGTGACCAACCACAAGACGGAGATCGGCCCGCGCGCCCGCGTCACCTATCACGCCACCGTGCTGAGTGGCGTCACCGTGAAGGAACACGGCATGGTGGGCTCGATGGGCGTGGCCTCGAAAGACGTGGAAGCCTTCCACGTCGTGGGTGGCATCCCGGCCAAGACGCTCAAGGTGAAGACCATCGCGCCTGAGGACGTCAAACGGGCGGCGGAGAAACGCTAGCGATCGTGGTGGAACATTCCCTTCTCGCCGGTCGCAACGTTTTGCATATTGCCCTAAGCCGGCCTCCTCTTCACCTCTCCGCATACTTCATGTAAAGCCTTGACAATAAGTCAGTTAGCCGTTGATTTCAGCTTTGGAAATCAGCATGCAAATACTGTCGTGTCGTTGCTTCTTTTTTGGGGGATAAATGAAAACAAGTTTCACGATTTTGGCCCTGCTCTTGGCCTCGTCGTTCGCTTTCGGCGGTGCCATCGCGCCGGGTTTCAACACGAATCAGTTCACTCCGGCTAATACGGCCGGCAACTCCGCCAGCGGCGCGCCGGCATCAGCCGCGGGCCGCTGCGACGATTGCTACCTGGACGCATCCGTAGCGCTGGGCTTCTCGGCCAACTTCTTCGGTACGACGTACACCAACGCCTTCGTGAACAACAACGGCAACATCACGTTCAACAGTGGCATGGCCACCTTCACGCCGTTCAACCTGTACACTTCCGGCGTTCCCATCATTGCGCCGTTCTTCGCGGATGTGGATACGCGCGGCGGCGGGGCGGTGACGGCTTGGGGAACGGGCACTTACAACGGATTTGGGGCCTTCGGCGTCACCTGGAACGGGGTTGGCTACTACAGCTTCGCCACCAACCCGCTCGACTACTTCCAGGTGATCCTCACCGACCGTAGCGATACCGGCGCTGGCAACTTCGATATCTACTTCAACTACGACAGCATGGGCTGGGAATCAGGGAGCGCCAGCGGTGGCAGCGGCGGTCTCGGCGGCTCCTGCGCGCGCGCTGGCTATTCCAATGGCAACGCGGGCCAATCGTACGAGCTTGCCGGATCAGGCGTGTGCGGCTCGTTCCTCGATGGCAGCCCGACGTCGCTCGCGGGCAACAGCAACGACGGCGTCACCGGCCAGTACGAATTCTCGGTGCGCAATGGCAACGTTACCCCGGCTCCCGAACCCGGCTCGATGTTGCTGCTCGGCAGCGGCCTCGTTACCGTGGCTTCGAGGATTCGGCGCAAGAAATAGGGGTCCAGGTTTCAATCCCCCTCAAGGATAAGGGCCGCCATACGGCGGCCCTCGTTCCTCACCTGAGAAGCGACTTTCCCTTGGCTGAACTGCAGACATTTGCAGTGTGGCTGTGCCTCGCCCCGCTCCTTCACTCCACAAGAACTAGGGTAAGTACCTGTATCCGTTTACCTTAGCGCAGCCAACGTATGGCACTTCGGTGTGGTGTCAAACGTGCGGACGTTAGTTACCAAAGTCACGCACAGCGGTAAGGCACTTTAGTGGTGGTATTGGCAAGCCCTCCGCGAACGCGTCACTTTAATACCTTGGAGGGGAAAGTGAAGAAACTTCTCGTTTTTGCGATCGTGCTTGCCGTGTCGTCCCTGGCGGGCGCGCAAGTGTTCAATGAAGGCGCCGACTGCGGTCAGTCACTGAGCAACTACTGCGCTGTGCCTAACGGTACCACGACTATCAACGGTGCCATCACCGGCGGCTTGGCTGACCTTTACTTGTTCAGCTGGGGCGGCGGCAATTTCCACGCAGATACCTGGGGTTCGGGCGGTGATTCTCAGCTGTTCCTGTTCAACTCCGCGGGTGTTGGCGTTCAGGCCAACGATGACTGTAACGGTCACGGCCTGGATGCCTGCCTCGATGTGGTAGGACTGGTTGCCGGCTCCTACTTCATCGGTGTCTCCCAGTTCGATTACGATCCGTATGACAGCAGCAACAACCTGATCTTCCCGTCGTTCCCGTTCAACGGCCAGTTCGGCCCGAACAGCGGGAACCCGTTAGATCACTGGTCGGGCAGCGCCGGCAATAGTACGTACAGCGTCACTATCAGCCCGGAACCGGGCTCCATGCTGCTTCTCGGCACGGGCTTGGTGGGCGTCGCGCGTCGCATCCGGCGCAAGAAGTAGCCACAGGCCACGTAATACCCCCTCTGGAAAAGGCCGCTCCGAGCGGCCTTTTCTGTTGTCGCCAAAGCGCCTCCCGCACGCGCCTGTATAATCGCGTACTTCGCGATGAGCTTCGAAGTCGCCGGCATCATCTTCCAAGTGGTCGCGTTCCTCTTCGCCATCAGCGTGCACGAATCGGCGCACGCCTGGATGGCGAACCGCTGTGGCGACCCCACGGCGCGCATGCTCGGCCGCGTCACGCTGAATCCCCTCAAGCACATCGATCCCTTCGGGACGGTCATCCTGCCCATGCTGGCCGCGATCAGCGGTGTCCCGATGATCGGCTGGGCCAAGCCCACGCCCGTGAACCCGCGCAACTTCAAGAATGTGGTGCGCGACGACATCCTGACGTCCGTAGCGGGCCCGGTCAGCAACTTCATCATCGCCAGCGGCGCGCTCATCGGCATCCTGGCCATCGCTTGGTCTTCACGCGCTGGCGTGCTCGTCGTCTATCAGGTGTTCAGCGGCGAATTGACCGGCAATCCCGTGCTTGTCCCGCTGGTATTGATCCTCGCCACCAGCCTCGAACTGAACGTCTTGCTCGCCGTCTTCAATCTCATCCCGATCCCACCGCTTGACGGCAGCCACGTGTTGCGCCACATGCTCTCCGGCACGGCGCTGGCGATTTACGACATGATCGGCCGCTTCGGCATTATTATTCTGTTCCTGATCAACATGAAGACCGGCCTGCTGAACGCGCTGTTTGCACCGGTCGAGGGCTTCTTCTTCTTCGTGCTGACGCAGTTACTTCCGCGCTATCCCGGACCGTGATGCCGCCAACCCTCCGCCCTAATCGCAAACCTCGCATCCTGAGCGGCATGCGCTCCACCGGCAAGCTGCATCTCGGCAACTACGTGGGCGCGCTCGCCAACTGGGTGCGCCTGCAGGACGACTACGAGTGCTTCTTCTTCATCGCCGATTGGCACGCGCTGACCAGCGATTACGCCGACACGTCGCGCGTGAAGCAGAACACGCTGGAAGTCGCGCTCGACTATTTGGCCGCCGGCCTCGATCCTGAGCGCTCGACCATCTTTATTCAGTCCCATGTGCCGATCCACGCCGAGTTGCACCTGCTGCTCAGCATGATCACGCCGCTCGGCTGGCTGGAACGTGTCCCCACGTACAAAGAGCAGCGCGAGAACATCAAGGACAAAGACCTCGGCACCTTCGGCTTCCTCGGCTATCCCGTATTGCAGGCAGCCGACATCCTCATCTACCAGGCGAATTTCGTGCCTGTCGGCGAAGACCAGGTGTCGCACCTCGAGCTGACGCGCGAGATCGCACGGCGCTTCAACATGTTCTACGGTGGCGGGCACGAAGTCTTCCCCGAGCCGCAGCCGCTGCTCACGCCCACTCCGAAGCTTCCCGGCACCGACGGCCGCAAGATGTCGAAGTCGTACGGCAACACCATCCTGCTCACCGATCCCGAGCCGCTCGTCCGCCAGAAGCTGAAGACCATGGTCACCGACCCGGCGCGCGTCCGTCGCTCCGATCCCGGCAATCCCGATGTCTGCCCCGTTGGCGACCTGCACAAAGTCTTCAGCGACCGCAGCACGGTCGCCAAGGTCGATGCCGGCTGCCGCAGCGCCGGTATCGGCTGCATCGAGTGCAAGGGCTGGGCCGCCGATTCGCTCGTGCAGGTCCTGAACCCGCTGCAGGAGCGCCGCCGCAAGTATGAGAACGACCCGCGGATGACGTGGGACGTGCTCGAAGCCGGCTCTGCCCGCGCCCGCAAAGCCGCCGAAGCCACGATGAAAGACGTCCGCGAAGCGATGCAGATGTCGAAAGAGTACGAACCGCCGGCGAAGACGGTCGAACAAGGCTAATGCTTCGCCACGGATCACACGGATAAAACCAAGAGAGTCATCCTGAGCGAAGCGAGTCCGCCGCGCCGGACGAGCGGAGTCGAAGGATCCCTATTGCACCCCGGATGCCTCGGTCCCATAGGGATGCTTCGACTTCGCGCACCCGCTGCGCGTGCCCGCTCCGCTCAGCATGACGCCGCCATCTGTGCAAATCCGCGTAAATCCGTGGCAAAGGCTTTAGCAAGCCACGCTATACTGCCCTCAGGGCATGCCGGAAGCAGCGCAAAACCCAACGCGTCCGCAGGAAACGACTGACTTCCCGTTCGCCGTCACCGTGGGCCAGGTCTATGACGGCCCGCTCGACCTCTTGCTCTCCCTCATCCGCTCGCAGGACATCGACATCTACGACATCCCTATCGCGCAGATCACCGCGCAGTACCTCGCCTACGTCGAGCGCATGAAAGAAGTGGATGTCGACGTGGCCGCCGAGTTCGTTTACATGGCGTCGCTGCTCATCCACATCAAGAGCAAGATGCTCTTGCCGCGCGACCCCGCCGGCCCGCCCGAAGACCAGGAAGATCCGCGCACCGAGCTCGTCAATCGCCTGCTCGAGCACGAGCGCTTCCGCAACGCCGCGCAGATGCTCTTCCAGAAGCAGCAGCTCGAAGACGCCGTCTGGTCGAACCCCGCGTTGAAAGACTTCAAGGACGCCGAAGGCACCGAGCCGGAGCTCGCCGCCGACGTCATCGACCTGGTGAAGACCTTCCAGGTCATCCTCGAGCGCGCGAAGAACCGCCCGCTGCTGCAAGTGGACGAAGAAGCCGTCACCGTCGGCCAGATGATCGACTACGTCCGCCGCCGGCTCATGCTCGAAGATCGGCCCGTGCGGCTGCGCGCGCTGTTGCGCAACGTCCAATCACGCACCGCGCTCATCTGCATGTTCCTGGCGCTGCTCGAACTCGTGCGTTTGCAGGCAGTCCTGGTGCGGCAGGACAAGAGTTTTGGCGACATCGTGCTCAAGCGGCACGAAAAATTCGACGCCGTTTTCTCCGAAGACGGCGGCATCCGGGATGACTGGAGATAAGAGTATTTGCCGCAGATGAACGCAGATCACGCAGATCAGAGTTGGCAGGAAGGTCTACGCGCTGGGCTTTTGTTCTTCAATCTGCGTTGCTCTGCGTTAATCTGCGGCTAGAAGCCTTATGAGTCTGAAGTCCAAGATCGAAGCCATCATCTATGCGGCCGAGGAGCCGGTCACGGTCGAGCAGATCGCCGGCGTGTTGCTCGATACCGAGGCGGCCCCCGCGGAGGAAGGCGCTCCCAAGGCCGACCGCAAGGCCGCGCTCAACGCCATGAAGGGCGAAGTACGCGCCGCCATCGAAGTGCTCGTGGGCGAATACGAAGCTGCCGATCGCGGCATGCAGATCAGCGCCGTCGCCGGCGGTTATCGCCTGGCCACGAAGCCCGAGCATCACGATGCCGTCCGCGAGTTCGCCAAGTCGCTCAAGCCGCCGGTGCGGCTCTCGCTGCCCGCGCTCGAGACACTCGCCGTCATCGCCTACAAACAGCCGGTCACGGTGCCGGAGATCAGTGAGATCCGCGGCGTTGATGCCTCGGGCGTCATCGGCACTCTGCTTGATCGCAAGCTCATCACCACCGCTGGGCGCAAGCAGGTCATCGGCCGGCCTATCCTGTACAAGACGACCAAGGAATTCCTCATGCGCTTCGGTTTGAAAGACGTGGGCGAGCTGCCCAGCATGGAGGAGTTCGAAAAACTCGCGGGCGGCGACCTGCAATCGGATTTGTTCCCGGCGGTCTCGTCGCCAGACGTCCCTGCCGAGCCTGCTCCGGCAGAAGACGCCGGCGCCGAAGCGCATATCGCTGAGTAACCACGCATCGATCCGCGAAATCTGCGAGTCCTTGTCCGCGTAATCTGCGGTTTAAGATTTTGCTTTTCCGCTTCTCTACAATGTTCAATTGGTTGACAGCTGAGAGCTGCTTTTGGAACGCCTGCAAAAGATCATCGCCGCCGCCGGTATCGCGTCGCGCCGCAAGGCCGAAGAACTGATCACCGGCGGGCTCGTCTCGGTGAACGGCAAGGTTGTCACCGAGCTCGGCACCAAAGCCGACCCTGCGAGCGACCACATCCGCGTGCGCGGGAAGCTCCTGCACGGCAGTGAGCGCAAACACTATCTGCTGCTGAACAAGCCGCGCGGCTATGTGAGTACCGTTTCCGATCCGGAAGGCCGCAAGACGGTGCTCGACCTCGTCCGCGGCGTCGATGCGCGCCTGTTTCCCGTCGGCCGGCTCGACTACAACTCCGAGGGCCTGTTGCTCCTGACCAACGACGGCGAGCTGATGCAGCAGCTCACGCACGCCTCCTATCACGTATCGAAGACGTATCTCGTGAAGATCAGTGGCAAGCCGAGCGACGAAGCACTCGCCCGCCTGCGCGCGGGCGTAACGATCAACGAGGAGCAGCGCGGTCGCTCGCGCCAGGTGAAGACCGCGCCGGCCGTCATCACGCTCTTCAAAGACGCACCCAACCCCTGGTACGAGATCACGTTGCATGAAGGCCGCAATCGGCAGATCCATCGCATGTTCGAGCGCGTCGGCCATCATGTGGAGAAGATCAAGCGTGTGCGCTTCGGGCCGCTCGAACTGGATGTCGAACCAGGCGCGTACCGCCGGCTCACGGAGGCCGAAGTCCGAAAGCTGCAACATCCGCCACAGAGGCACCGAGACACAGAGGAGAAAAGGCAAAAGGGAAAGGGCAAAAGGCAAAGCGAGTCAACGCCCGCCGCGAGATACCGCGCGCGCCACCACAAACCCAACTCCCAGTCATCCTGAGGCCTGCAGTTGGCCGAAGGATCCCCACACTGTCAGCGCTGCAACACTGCTGAGAACTTTCCGGCCGAAAGCCTGCCGACCGTTGCTGCACTCCAAACGGTCGTGGGATCCTTCGGCGGCAAACACCGCCGCCTCAGGATGACGCCGTCAAAAAGCTTCACTCTGCGTCCTCCGCGTCCTCTGTGTTAGGTTCTGATCGATGTCCCGCTTCGACGACTTCGTTCCCCGTCACATCCGCGAGCTGCCCGATTACCTCCCGGGCAAGCCGCGGCGCCAGGCGGAGCGCGAGAGTGGCCTCCGCTGCATCAAGATGGCGTCGAACGAGAATCCCTGGGGCCCGTCGCCGCGGGCGCTGCAGGCGATCGCGCAGGCGGTCGGCGAGTCCAACTTCTATCCCGAGAACTTCAACGACGGACTGCGCATCACGCTGGCGGAGAAGTACAACATCTCACCGGAAGAAGTCCTGGTGACCGACGGGTCGACCAGCTTCCTCGACATCATCGCCCACACGCTGCTCGCACCGGGAAAGAACGCGGTCACCAGTGAGCGCTCGTTCCTTCCCTACGCGAACATGACGCGCATGTCCGGCGGCCAGCTCATCCAAGCGCCGATGCAGGACGGCGCGCACTACGACCCTGACGCGTTGCTCGCTGCCATCAACGACGAGACGCGCATCGTGTGGTTCGCCAACCCGAACAATCCCACCGGCACGCTGCTGCCGGTCGAAACCGTCGACCGTTTCGTCGAGCGCGTTCCGCCCCACGTACTCGTTGTGCTCGATGAAGCCTATAGCGATTTCGCCGAGCACTACTGCGCGCCGCGCGGCCTCACGTATTCGCATGCACTCGACCACGTCCGCTCCGGCCGTAATGTCGTGGTGCTGCGCACGTTTTCGAAGGTGCACGGGCTCGCCGGCCTGCGCATCGGCTACGGCTTTGCCCGGCGCGACCTCACCAGCTACTTCGCGCACGTCCGGACCCCGTTCTCCGTCTCGGGCGTTGGCGAAGCGGCCGCGCTGGCGGCGCTTGCCGATACCGACCACATCCGCAAGACGCTGGAGAGCAATACGCGCGAGGTCGAACGCTTGCTTTCCGCTTTCCGCGAGCTCGGCCTGAAGGCTATTCCAAGCGTTGCCAACTTCATCACCTTCGAGGTCGCGGAAGACGCTGCCGGTTTCACCAAACGCATGCAGGAACACGGCATCATCCTGCGTCTGCTGGCGGCTTGGGGTATGCCCAGCAGCATTCGGGTGAGCGTCGGCACACCCACGCAGAACGATGCGTTCCTCGCTGCCCTGCGCCAGTGCCTGCCCGTGGCAGCGCGCTCCGTCAAGCCCTAGCGGTTTTCCTGCTAACCGCCCCTGCCGGCCGCCGTCTGACCTTCCTAGGCAGGTGCTTATGACGAAGCTTTCCCGGATCTTCCTCAATTTGACTGTGGCCGCGCTCGTTGTCCTTCCCGCGGCCGCGCAAGACGTCATCCGCGACAGCCACTGCGGCGACACGAACACGACGTTCGGCAATCGCTATGCCACGTGGCACACCGAAGAGGTCAAGACCATCGTGCGCGGGACTTTCTCCAAGCTCGATATCCGCGCCGCGCAGAACGGCGGCGTGAAGGTGGTCGGCTGGGACAGCGCCGACGTGGAAGTACACGCCTGCAAGTTCGTCGAAGCCTATGACGAGGGCGAGGCCCGGCAGCGCGTGAATCGCATCTCCATCAACATCAGCGGCGGCTCCATCTCGGCCGATATGCCGTCGGACTCCGGTTACAGCGTGCACTTCCTCGTGCGCGTCCCGGCCAATATCACGCTGACGGCCGAATCGCATAATGGTCCGCTCGGCATCGACGGCGTCACTGGCACCATCCAGTTGCGCACGGTGAACGGCCCGCTCTCGATCAGGCGCAGCTCCGGAACGATCACCGGTACAGCGCAGAACGGCCCCATCGACCTGGTGGAAGCCAGTGGCAAGGTGGATGTGAGCGCGCAGAACGGGCCCGTCACTGTGCGCCTCGCTGATCTGCAGTGGAAGGGCGAAGGGCTGAAGGCTTCGACGGAGAACGGGCCGATGGAGTTGCGCGTGCCTTCCAACTACCAATCAGGCGTCGAAGTCACGTCTGACGGCCACAGTCCATTCCGCTGTTCCGCGTGCCGCGCCGAGAACCGTACCTGGGATGACGATGGCGACCGCATGGTCCGGCTCGGCCGCGCCGGAGCGCCCGTTGTGGTCCGGCTCTCGACGCACAATGGCCCGGTCAGCGTACGGAACACGATGGACTAGCTTCGGGACGAAACAAAAGGCAACAGCCCTCCTGAGCGGAGGGCTTTGTCCGTAGTGGAGCCCAGAGCGGAGCGGCCGGTTCAGGCCGCGAAGCGCGACGAGAGGCCTCGCGGGTTTGCGGGCGATCACAGACCTTTAGCGGTTTTGGAGCCGGAGGCGACAAGATTACATGGGGTCCCGGTAGTGCACCGCTTCCCACAGCCCGATCCAGATATCGAGCAGCCCCAGGCCCGTCACCGCGCCGCGCACAAAGTCCATAGCGAGGAAGTCGCGCACGGCCGGCCAGCCTACAAGCAGCGTGTTCTCTGTCCAGACGCGCTGCCACGGGATGATCACCAGCAGCATGCCAAGCTCGATGCAGAACACCACTTTGATCAGCAGGTACAGCCGCATCACCCAGATAGTTCCGCGAGTGACGGGCGGAGGGGCCGGCGCCGGCGGCTCCTGAACCAGCACTGGGCCCGGAGATTCGGAGGGGTAGTCGGCGGAATCTCCGGTTGGAGGCGGCAAGGCCATTCTTCGATTTTACGCTGCCCCGCGCAGCGGTCTTACGCTTTCAGCGCCTTGATGCGGTCGGCCACGTCGCGGTAATCGATGTTACTGGCGTACACCGTCATGAACTGCTGCAGCGCGCTCTTCTTGTCGCCGGCAGCCTCGTGCGCCGAGCCCAGCTCGTACTGGATCGCGAGCACACTGTCACTATCCACGCCCGGCGCCTTCAACGCGCGCTCATACCACTTGACCGCGGCTTGCGGAACGCCCCTCTCCACGAAGCAGGACGCCAGCCAGGTGTAGGCCTGCACCGCCTGGCTGAATGGCTTGCCCCGATCCAATGCCTGGCATACGCGCTGCAACTCGCCAATGGCTTCGTCGAGCAGTCCCATCTCCTTGAACGCGACGCCGAGGTTGTAGTGCGTATCGGGATCGTCATCTTCCGGCGTCGCCTGCTCCACGTCCTCTTTGAACTCTTCGAACATGTCGGAGAGCATGGAGTGCGCGTCGGCGGCGGCTGCTGCAGCCGGCGGAGCGGGCGGCGGCGGAGGCGCTGCGGCCACCGGCGGCGGTGCCGGTTTGGCAGCCGGCGGAGCAGGTTTGGGCGCAGGTGGCGCCGCCGGAGTCGGCGCGGCCGCGGCTTGTGCCACTGGCTTCGGCGCGGGCGTCCCCAGGCTGAAGTCGTCGCCCAGCGACTGGTCCAGGTCGAGCGCAAAGTCGCCCATCGAGGCGATCGGTTTCGCGCTTGCTGCCGGCTGTGCCGGTGCCTCGACAGCGCCGAACTGCGCCGCTGGCTTGGTCGCCGGCGGCTCTTTGGCGATCGCCGGCGTCACCGGGAGCGCCATCGTCGCTTCCACTTCCATATGGGCAGGCGCGGGAGGCCGAGCTACTTCGAACGCTGCCGCCGCAGGAGCCGCTGGTGCCGGCGGCGGAGCTGCGGGCGCCTGCTTGGGTTTCAACTGTTCGGCAAGTGCCCTTACATCGGCGTCGTCGGGTGCTAGCGCGGCCGCGCGCGCGTAGGCGGACTGCCCTTCCGCGACCATGCCCTGGCTCAAGTAGAAGCGCGCCTCGTCGACGATCTCGCGCACGTTCGGCGCCTGCACAGCCGCTGGTTCTTCATGCGCCATCCACTCGTCGGAGAGGTCGATCTCCTCATGCGACGGGGGAGCCGCCGCAGCCGCTGGGGGCGCAGCCACTGGAGCCGCGGCCACTGGTTCGGGCGCGGCTGGGGGCGGCGTTACTTCGATGCTGAAATCGGCCACGGGCGCAGGCTGCGGTGTGACGTCGAATGCCGGCGCGGGCGCGGGCGCGCCCTGCTGCCGATACTTCGCGCCCATATCGGCGTACTGCTTCGCGTCTCCGGAGCGTCCGGCGACGGCATAGATCTCGGCCAGCAGCTGGCAGCAGGCAGCCGCATCGGCGAAGCGGTCGGCGCGCGCGTACAGCGATGCCAACCGCTGGTTGATCACGACATCGCGCGGCGCCTTTTGCAGCGCCGCCTGCAATACCGGGATCGCTTTCTGCGGCTGGTTGTAGGAATCGAACAGCTCGGCCTCGGTCAGGGCAGCTTTTACGGCTTCGGCGATCTCATCCGGATAGTTCTGCTCGATCTGCCCCGCGGTCATCTCGACTTCGTCGACCACCAGGGCCGCCTGCGCGCCTTGCTCCGCCGTCATCGGACGTGCGGCGGAATCCTGTCCCAGCTTTCCCAGTATCTGCTTGTAATGCTGGAGGTGCGTGGGGTTCTCGGGCTCGGCGTCCGCCAGTTGCTTGTACAGATCGCGTGCGCGCTCTAACTCGCCTGCCTGTACGCACGCATGCGCGAGCAACTCGGTGACTTCGGCGATATGGGCCGCGTCACCAGCCTGGCGGTAGAGCTGCAGCAGGATGTCCAGCGCTCCCGCGTTCTCCTTCACCCGGCCGATGACGGTCGCGAGCTTCTCCATCGTGCCGCTGGCGTTGGCGGCCAGCAGCCGGTCGGCGTGATCGCGGTAAACGCGCAAGGCGGGCTCGAACTCATTGGCGTTCAACAGCGCCTCGGCGTACGCCAGTATGCCGCTCACGTCGTTGTGCACGCTGAGCAGCTTGCGGGCGAGCGGCTCGGCCTCCGCGTTCTGGTTCTGCTGCAAACGTGCGCGCAGCAGCGCGTGCAGCGCCTCCGGACGCGAATCAAGGTCGGCCAGTTGTTCCAGCAGCTTGACGGCGTCCGCCGGCTTGCCCAGGTCGACAGCGATCTGCCCGCTCAAGGCCAGCGCCACGCCGTTGGTCGGCTCCATGTCCAGGACCTTGCTCAGCGCATCGTCGGCCGCTTCAAGCGAGCCGCGCATGTAGAGCGACTGCGCCGCCGTCAGAAAGATCTGCTTCGCCTCCTTCTTCTTCCCGGTGCGGACGTACAGTTCCGCCAGCCGCGCCTGCATGGCCGCGTTCTCCGGGTCGAGCTCCAGCATCTTCTGGAAGATCCCGGTGGCGCTCGGCAGGTCGGCGGCCTTCATGTAAGCGTCCGCCACCTGCATGTAGTTGGCGCGCGCGTCGTTGTAGAGGCCTTGCTGGGTGTAGAGCTCGGCCAAGCGCAGCAGGTGTTCGGCGACACCCGGCTTCACCTTCGCGATCTTCTTGTACATCGCGATGGCTTTTACGGTGAATCCGCCGGAGGCGTACTGCTCGCCCACCTTCTTGAAGCAGACCACGGCGTCTTCGTTCTTCCCCAGGCGCGAGTACAGGTCCCCGATGGTGTTCAGGACGGTAAGGTCTTTGGGGTCCTCTTTATTGACCTTGAGATAGTCGTTGATCGCGTTCTGCAGTTTGCCCTGCTGAACGTTCTTTTCCGCCGACGCGAGGACCTTGGCTTTATTAAAACCGAAACCGAGCGCCATCAGTTCAGGACTCCGGGGTACCGCCGTAAGAGGGCGCTACGCGCGCCATTCCGGCTGATTCGCAGGGGGAGTTTGGGGGCTCAACACCCGCTCTGGACGAGGGCTAACTTACCACAGTCGCTAGCCGAACGCCTGCTTTTCGCCGCCCTGATACGGCACTTTCGGCCATGGACGGGCCTTTTGCCCTGTCCGCGGCGGTGAGAATGGCGGAGCGCGCTGCGCGGCCTCGGGGTCTTCGGGGAGAGGTGCTCTCTGGCGGTTTGGAGCGCAGCGACATAGAAACAAGCGGAGCGGCCGGTGCAGGCCGCGCAGCGCGACGAGAGGCCTTGAGGGTCTTCGGGGAAGGATGCTCTCCAGCGGTTTAGAGCGCAGCGACAAAAATAAAGCTAGACTGTTCCGCGTGAGCTTGGGCCGCATCCTTCGCAGCTATCTCTTCTGGACCTATGACCGGGGCAGTGTTCCCTACGACGTCATGGTCACCGTCATCCTCGCCTTCATCTTCATCACGCCGCGATTCGTGAACTTCAACGACAAGCCCATCGAGCGCACGCCACCGCTCGCCGGCGTCGTGGCCCGGCCAGATGGCGAGAGCATCCTCTACGAGGTCCCCGCCGCCGCCGTCGACGGGACCAGCGACGACCGGGTGCGCGACTCGCTCCTCAAGGCCATCGAGCCCTATTGCCGCTGCGAACTCCAGCTCAGCCGCTGGAGCCGCGTGTTCGATGCGCGCGGCCGCGTGGTCACCTATAAGGCCTGGGTCGCGCGGCCGTAGTACGGTGTGACGCTCATGTCGCTCGCCGAACTCACCTCACCGTTCAACGTCGCCGCGTACTTCGTCGACCGCAGTCTGGAGCGTGGACGCGCTGAGCGCGTCGCCTTCGAATACCTTCCCACGCTCGATGGCCCCAGCGAGACCGTCACCTACGCGCAACTGCACGAGCGCGTGAGCCGTTGCGGCAACGCGCTGCGAGCGCTGGGTGTGCGCCGCGAGGAACGCGTCGCGCTGCTGCTGCTCGATTCGCCGGCGTTCGCCTACGCGTTCTTCGGCGCCATCAAGCTCGGCGCGGTTGCGGTCCCGCTGAACACCCTACTGCGTCCGCCGGAGTGGGAATACATGCTCAACGACACGCGCGCCCGCGTGGTCGTCGTGAGTGCTGCGCTGCTGGCGAAGTTTCAGGAGATCCCGCGCGCCAACCTGCGCTACCTCGAGCACATTCTCATTGATGGGGTGGACGCGGGCGACTCGCCCGCGTCGCATCTCGGAACGTCGATGTCGCAGGCATCACCTGTGCTCACTCCCGAACCCCTCACGCCCGACGACCCCGCCTTCTGGCTGTACAGCTCCGGCAGTACCGGCGCGCCGAAGGGCTGCGTGCACCTGCAGCACGACATGGTCGTTTGCGCCGAGCGCTACGCCCAGGCAACGCTCGGCATCCGGCCGAGCGACCGCTGCTTCAGCGTCGCCAAATTGTTCTTCGCCTACGGGCTCGGCAACGGACTCTATTTCCCGCTATCGGTCGGCGCCACCGCGATCTTGTGGCCCGGTGCGGCGCTGGCCGGCAATGTTTACGCCATCATGGAGCGCACCCGGCCCACGCTCTTCTACTCCGTCCCGACGAACTACTCTGCGCTGCTCGCGCACACGCGCAGCGGCACCGACTTCGACCTCAGCGGCGTTCGCTGGGCGGTCTCGGCCGGCGAGGCACTGCCCGCAGCGCTGTACCAGCGCTTCCGCGAGCGGTTCGGAGTCGAGATCCTCGACGCCATCGGCTCCACCGAATGTCTGCACATGTTCATCGCCAACCGTCCGGGTGCGGTGCGCGCGGGCTCGAGTGGGCAGCTGATCGACGGTTACGAAGCACGCATCCTCGATGATTCCGGCCAGCCCGTTCGCGAAGGCGAGATCGGCAACCTCTACATCAAGAGTGACGCCACCTGCGCTTACTACTGGAACCAGCACGCGAAGACGCAGCAGACCATCCAGGGCGAGTGGATCAAGACCGGCGACAAGTACCACCTCGACGCCGAGGGCTACTACTGGTACGACGGCCGCTCCGACGACATGCTGAAGGTCTCGGGCGCCTGGGTCAGCCCGGTGCAGATCGAAGCGGTCCTGATGGAGCACCCTGCGGTGCTCGAAGCCGCCGTGGTCGCTCGCGACGACGCCGAGAAGCTCACGAAACCCGCAGCCTTCGTCGTTCTTCGCGATGGCCACGCAGGTTCCGATGCGCTCGCCAACGAGCTCTGCGAGTTCGTCGGCACCAAGCTCGCCGGCATCAAGAAACCGCGCTGGGTGGAATTCGTGAGCGCGCTGCCCAAGACAGCGACAGGGAAGATCCAGAGGTTCAAACTGCGCCAAGGCTAGATGATGAGTCATCCTGAGCGAAGTGAGTCCCGGCACGCCGGGACGAACGCAGTCGAAGGATCCCTATTGGACCCGTGCATTTGCGTAGCCAGCCACAGCGCGCAGCGCGGCCTTCGACTAAAATCCCTCCATGCCCGGCTTCGCCATCGGTGTCGATCTTGGCGGCACGAACCTGCGCGTCGCCGTCGTCGACGACCAGGGCAAGCTGCTCGAAAAGCTCACCACCGGCACCGAAGTTTCGCGCGGGCGCGACCGCGTCCTCGCCGAGATGTGCGCCGACATCCAGCAGCTCACCGGCAAGTTCCGCACCGCCGGCACGCTCTATGGCATTGGGCTCGGCGTTCCGGGAATCTTCAATCTGCACACCGGGTTCCTGCATGACTCGCCCAACCTGCCCGGCTGGGACAACTACCCGATCCGCGACGATATCGAGCGACGCCTCGGCACGCGCGTCATCCTCGAGAACGACGCTAACGCCGCCGCCATGGGCGAAGCGTGGCTCGGCGCCGGCCGCGAACTCGACGACATGTGCATGTTCACGCTCGGCACCGGCGTCGGCGGCGGCATCGTGCTGCACGGTCGCGTATGGCACGGTATGACGGGTATGGCCGGTGAACTCGGCCATTGCAGCATCGAGCCGGAAGGCGTGCCCTGCGGTTGCGGCAACCGCGGCTGCCTTGAGCAGTACGCTTCCGCGACCGCCATCGTGCGCATGGCGAAGGAGGCCATCGCTGGCGGCCGTGCGCCGGACCTCCAGAAAGCGCTCGACAAGAATCCCAAATTCACCGCCAAGCTCGTCTACCAGATGGCGATCCAGGGTGACGAGCCGGCGCGCGCCATCTTCCGTACTGTCGGCCGCACACTCGGCATCGCCGTCGGCAATACCATCAACGCGCTGAATCTGCCTATGTTCGTCATCGGTGGCGGCGTGGCGAGTGCGTGGGAGATGTTCGCGCCCATGATGCTGGAAGAAGTGAACCGCCGCTCGTTCGTGTATCGCGCGACGGCGCCGAGCGGCAGCGGCCACATCGAGCCCGGCCGCACTCTCATCACGCGCGCGCTGCTCGGCAGCGATGCTGGCCTCTACGGTGCTGCCCGCCTGCCCATGCTGACCGACGACGTGATGCTCGACGTCCGCCAGAAGAAGCGCGCGTGAATCCCCGCGGGCGTCTGCTATCCTTGTCGCCCGCATGACCACTCCGAAAGCGTTCCGCGCACCTCTGGCGTACGAAAACAAGAAGTTCCTCGACAGTCCAGACGGACGGCACCTGCGCATCCTCTCCGAGTATTCAGAACCGCTGGCGCGCTTCCGTCGCGAAGCCATCCAGGACACTGTCGTGTTTTTTGGGTCGGCGCGTTTTCGCGGCCTGGCGAGCGCGCAGAGCGAACTCGAGTTACTGGAGAAGCCCGGCTCGGTGCAGCCCGCCAAGCCGACCGAGCAGCCGGTCACTTCGCCCTCGGCCACGAAGAGCGCGAAGAAAGGCCAGCTCGAGTTGCAGATCAAGCGCGCGAAGGCCGCGGTCGAGATGGCGCGCTACTACGAAGACGCGCGCCGCCTGGCGCACATGCTCACCGATTGGACCAAGACGCTGAAGTTCAAGCGCCACCGCTTCGTCGTTACCACCGGTGGCGGTCCGGGCATCATGGAAGCGGCGAACCTCGGCGCCTACGAAGCCGGCGGGAAGACCATCGGACTCAACATCCATTTGCCGTACGAGCAGATGCCGAACCCTTACATCACGCCCGCGCTGAACTTCGAGTTCCACTACTTCTTCATGCGCAAATACTGGTTCGCGTATCTGGCGAAAGCGCTCGTCATTTTTCCCGGCGGCTTCGGCACGCTCGATGAGCTTTTCGAGATCCTCACGCTGGCGCAGACGGAGAAGCTCGCAAAAAAGATCCTGGTCATCATCTACGGTCGCCAATACTGGGAGCGCATCCTCAACTTCCAGACTTTTGTGGATACGGGCACGATCTCGCAGGCCGATCTGCAATTGTTTCGGATGGCTGACACGCCGGAAGAGGCCTTCAAGACCCTGCGCGACGGCCTGACGCGCTTCCACCTCGGCCAGCCCCAGCCGAAGCAGAAGTCGCCCGAGATCGCCAAGACCCTGCCATAGTTCCTACGCTGTCATCCTGAGCGAAGCGTCGGCGCACGCCGACGCGAAGTCGAAGGATTCCTATAGCATCTGCCCACTTGCGGACCGGCAAAGCCCTCAGCTCAAGTGCAGCTGCCAGAAGATGTAGCTTGCCGCCTCGCGCATGATCTCCAGGATGTGCTGTTCGCGGCTTTCGCGATGGGCCTCCGGGCGCGGCGCCGAGTACGGCTCCATGCCTTCGCGCCGTAGCGCGGCCTTGGCGCGGAACATGTGATACCAGTCGCTGACCGTCAGACACGTGTGCATGCCGTTCGTACGCATGATGGTGGCGGCGCGCTCCGCTTCCTGCGCAGTATTGCTGCCCTGCGTCTCGGCGATCACGCGGCTCTCCAGCACGCCGCGCTCGAGGAGGTAATCGCGGCCCACCCCGCCCTCGGTGAACTTGGGGTCGCCGCCCGCACCGCCCGTCACGATGATGAACGGCGCCAGGCCTTGCTGATAGAGGTTGTACGCGTGATCGAGCCGCGCTTTCAGGATGGGCGAAGGCCGCCCTGCATACTCAGCTGCGCCGAACACGATGATCGCGTCTGCCCGCCGCGCCTCGTTGCGCCCGTGCTCATTCGCCACCCGCACGCAGATCACGCCGTAGTAGCCGATCAACGCTACGAAAAGAATGAAGAAGTAGCGCCACTTGCGGCCGGCACGCTGGGCGGGAACGGCGTGCTGGGGCGTTTCGGCCATCAATCGCCGAGCACTTCCTTGATGTCGCCGGTGGAGACCGCGCCTTCGCGCAGCACGCGCCACGCGCCGCTGTCGTCGGTAAGGTCAATGATGGTCGAAGCCACGCTGCGCGGCGAAGGCCCGCCATCCACGATCACCGGGATGCGCTGTCCGAGTTGCTCTTTGACGCCGTCGGCCGTGGTGCACTCGGACTCGCCGCTGATGTTCGCTGAGGTCGCCGTCACCGGGATCCCCGCGGTGCGGATCACCGAGAGCGGAATGGCCGCGGCCGGCACGCGGATCGCGATGTTCCCCGTGTTGGCCGTGACCTTGAGGGGCAAGCGTGGCGCCGCGCGCACGATCAGCGTCAGCGGTCCCGGCCAGAATTTCCGCGCCAGCAGATAAAAGATGCTGGGCAACGGGCGCGCCAGGTCTTCCACCTGGTCCACCGATTCCACCAGCAGCGAAAGCGGCTTATGCCGCGAGCGCGACTTGATCTCGTAGACGCGGTCCACGGCGCGCAGGTTGAACGGATCGGCGGCCAGGCCGTAGAACGTGTCCGTCGGCAGGCCGAGAACCTTGCCGCCCTTGATGTGGCCGGCAATGTAGTTCACCAGCTGCGGATCGGGTTTTTCGGCGTCGATCTTGACGATCTCAGTGCGCAAGCGTCTTCCTCGCCCACGCCGCTACGGCGCCCGACGTGAAACGGCGACCGTACCATATCAAGAAACGCCCGGCAATGCGCTAGCCGCTACCTCAGGGGATGGCGTCGGGTGGATAGAGCGCGCCTTTTCCAACCCCATCCACAGCCTTCCGCGTTCTGCACAGCATTGTCACAGGCACTGACCTTCCGTCCTCTTGTCGCGCTGCGCCGCCTCAGGCAGAGTGCCTCATCGAAATGCGTGAGTTGTTGTAAGCATTTCAGGCGTCGCGCGCGTCAGTCGAAGGCCGAGTAGGCGTAGGCGCAAGCCAACGCTTCACTCGCCCTCGATCGGCGGGCGTGGCACAGGATGTGAGAGTACCTGGCCCGGGGCAAGCTCACGGCGGCGCGCAAGCGTGGCAGTGAGCAGCGACGGGAAAGTGAGGCGCAGGTTTTGCGGCATGGCCGCTTCGGCGGCAATGATCGCGAAGAACGACCGGCGCAACGCCGTCGGGGTGGCAACACTCCGGCGACGGGACCACAAGGCGCACGTCGTCACACTGGACGGATAGCTTGCTATCTCGCCCAGGAGGCGAAAAGGGCGCCGGCAACCGGGAGAGCGGCTTCGGTCGAGCTCCAAGTTGCGTGGTCGAGCGCCAGCGCAGCGGCAGAGCGGCGACGCTTGAGCCAGCGCGAAGGTGACCAAGCGCCATCCGGGAATGGCAACCAGGCAGCGCGCGCGAGCGCGCGTCAGCCACACCGGAGTCGCGGGCGCGAAAAGCTGTCGTCCCGCAAGGGACAGCAGCCGAAGCGGCAGCGAGAGCGGGCAACAGCGGTGACGACGGCTTCGGCCGCCGTCACTTTAGGTGGCCCGCCGCACGGCAGCGCGCAATGCAGGCGAAAGCCGGCACTACGCGCACCGTCCAGGGAAGCGCGGTCGCGCCACCGGTCGTCATGCGATCGGGAGCGCCGGTCGGCGGGACTTCGGTCTCGCTTGGCCAACCGCACCGCAACCTGCAACGGCGGTAGCCTAGCTGCCGCCACTGAAATGCGGTCGCGGGCGTAGCGCTTGCGTTGCGTTCTGCGGCAAACAACTCGCCGACGAAGCGGCTGACGTGGCTGGCGTCAGCCGCTTTGGTTTTTTGCCCAGGACACCTACCACAGAGCCACCGAGACACAGAGAATGGTGGAAAGGTAGAAAAGTAGAAAAGTAATGGAACGTCATCCTGAGGCCTTCTTTTGGCCGAAGGATCTACGGGTTTCATTGTCGATTCACCGCTCGCCCTGCTCGTCGCGCAACCTCGCCGGTTTGAACCGATAAACGTGTAGCGCCGGTCGCCCTCGGCCGGCGAGCCGCTGCGCAAGCAGCGGAGCAAACTAGCGCCACATACGCCGCACATCCGCCGCCGACATCCCTCTCTCCCGCAGCGTTCTCAAGCTCAGCGCGTCGTGCCGCTTCGCCAGCCGTTCACCCTTGTCATCACGCACGAGTTCGCAGTGGAAATACGCCGGCGGCTCGAGTCCCAGCGCTTCGAACAGCAGCAGCTGCCGCGCGGTCGACTTCAGCAGGTCCTCCCTGCGCACGACCTCCGTGATCTGCATCGCGGCATCGTCCACCACGCACGCCAGCTGATACGCCGGCACATCGTCGCGCCGCCACACCACGAAATCGCCGAAGTCGTGTCCGGCGACGAACTCCTGTGGACCTAGATTCTGATCGTCGAACCGGATCGCGCGTCCATCGGGCACACGAAACCGCCAGTTGTAGCCACGGGGCTCGCTCGCATCAACGTGACGCTGGCGGCACGTTCCCGGATAGAGCGGCTCATCATCGACCGCTGCGTTTTCATGGGGTGCTTGAGCGGCGCCCGCCAAGTCTTTGCGCGAACAAGAACACGGATAGATGGCGCCACGCTCTTTCAGGGCGCGCCAAGCCGCCAAGTAATGCTCGCGGCGCTTGCTCTGCTCGTAGGGGGCGAACGCTCCGCCGCTATCCGGCCCTTCCTGCCAGGTGATCCCGAACCACCGCAAGTCGCGCACGATCGCATCCCAGAAGTCCGCTTGCGAACGCTGCGGATCGAGGTCTTCATTGCGCAACACCAGCGTGCCGCCGCGTGCGCGCTCGGCCGCGACCCAAAACGTCCGTGCATGCCCGAGGTGCAGTTCACCCGTCGGCGAGGGCGCCAGCCGGCCGCGATACCCAGACAAATCCCTGCTCTTTGTAATAACAACCGTCATGCTGAGCGTAGCGACGGGCTCGCGGAGCGAGACTGTCGCGGAGTCGAAGCATCCCTATAGCATGACGGCCCGTAGCTTGGGGTAGCATGTTTGCGTGACCACCGCCGCCACCGCCGACCTCACCGCGCTCGACGTGCAGCCTTACGCGCTGCGTGACACCGCGCGCGTCCTCACGCCCGCGCTGCTCATCTATCGCGAGCGGGTTGCGCACAACATCGCGACCACGCTGCGCCTGCTCGGTGGCGACGCCGCCCGCTGGCGTCCGCACGTGAAGACGGCGAAGCTCGCGTACACCATGCGCCTCCTCACAGAAGCTGGCGTCACCAGCTTCAAGTGTGCCACCACGCTCGAACTCGCGACCGCCATCGCCGCCGGCGCGCGCGACGTGTTGCTCGCCTACCCCGTCGTCGCCGCGAACGCCCAGCGTGTGCAGGCGATCGCCGCTGAGCACTCGGACGTCGTCGTCTCTGCGCTCATCGACAACGACGCAGCTTTGGAAGTCTGGCGCGGCTCGCCGGTCGGCATCTTCCTCGACATCAATCCCGGGATGGACCGCACCGGCATCGCGCAGCTTCGTCAGCAGGACATCGTCGACCTCGCGCGTGCGGTCGCCTCGGCCGGACTCAAGTTCCGCGGCCTGCATTACTACGATGGACATCTCTCGAACTTTGACCTCGACGAGCGCACGCAACGCGCCACCGGCGGCTATGAGCAGCTGATGAAGCTTATCGCCGCCTGCGAAGCCGCGGGCATCGCCGTCGAAGAGGTCATCACCGCCGGCACGCCGGCATTTCCGTGCAGCCTGGCATTCCGTCCGCTGCGCACCGCCGTGTTTCGCCACCGCGTCTCGCCGGGTACCGTGGTCTATAGCGACGCGACCTCGCTCGCGCAGCTTCCGCCGGAGTGGGCGTACGCGCCTGCCGCCGTCGTGATGGCGCGCGTCGTCAGCCACCCTGCGCCCGACGTGGTCACCTGCGACGCCGGCCACAAGACCGTTTCCGCCGACGCCGGCGTGCCCACTTGCGTCGTGCTCGGGCACCCCGAGCTCACGCCGCTGAAGCCCAGCGAGGAACACCTTCCCCTTCGTGTCGCTTCCGGCGCCAAGCCGCCGCATGTCGGCGACCTGCTGTACCTCGTGCCACGACATATTTGCCCCTCGGTCAACAACTTCGACCACGCTCTCATCATCGCGAACGGGGCCATCGCTTCCATGGAATCCGTCACCGCCCGCGGCCGCGAGAAGCCATTGCTCTAGGGTCTGAGCGGCTGACCGACTGACTGAGAGACTGACCGACTTCGCTTTCTGGTACTCTTCCGCGCTATCTCCCGCCTGGAGGAATGCCATGTCGGTCTCGCGCCGCGATTTTCTTGCCACTGCTGCTCTAACCTCGGTCGCTCTCAGCGTTGACGCACAAGGGCCTCCCACGCAATCCGCTGCGTCGGGTGGCCCCGGCTTCGGGCAAGGGAAGATCCCGATCCTCGTTTCCAGCGCGAACGGCTTCAACGGCATCGACAAGGGCTACCAGATGGTGAAGTCCGGCGGCGATACGCTCGACGCCGCCATCGCCGTCGGCAAGACACAGGAAGACGATCCGAAGGACACCAGCGTCGGCCTCGGCGGCCTGCCGAATGAAGATGGCGTGGTCGAACTCGATTCTTGTTGCATGCACGGACCCACGCGGCGCGCCGGTTCCGCAGGCGGCGTGCGCAACATCAAGAACGTATCGCTGCTCGCGCAGGCCGTGATGGAGCACACCGGCCACGTCATGCTCGTCGGCGAAGGCGCGGAGAAGTTCGGCTACGCGCTGGGCTTCCCGAAAGAGAACCTGCTCACCGAAGACACGCGCAAGACGTGGATGCTCTGGAAGGAATTCCACTCCAACCAGGACTGGTGGGGCCCGGGGCTCGCCGATCCCGGCTGGAAACCGCCTGCCGAGGGCAGCACGCCTCTCGCTCCGCTCTCGGAGTTATACGAACGTCAGCGGCAGCGGCTGGAGCAGCTCGCCGAGAAGCTCGGCATCTCGCCGGAGTATCGCGCGCAAGCGATCGACCACGTCCTCCACCCGCCGCACGGCACCATCCACTGCTCGGTTCTGAACGAGAAGCACGAGATGTCTGGCATGACGACGACCAGCGGAATGGCGTGGAAGATCCCCGGCCGCTGCGGCGATTCGCCCATCATTGGTGCCGGTTCCTATACCGACCAGGACGTGGGCTCTGCTGGCGCGACCGGTTCCGGCGAGGAGAACATCAAGGTCGCCGGCGCGCACACCATCGTCGAGCTCATGCGCCAGGGCCGCGAGCCGAAAGAAGCCGGCCTCGAGACGCTGCGCCGCATAGCCCGCAACTACAAAGGCAATGAGGCAAAGCTGCGCTACGTTTCCATGAATTACTACATCCTGCGCAACGACGGCGCCTACGCGGGGGTCACTTTGTGGAGCGGCGCCGCGGAGCGCCCGGAGCGCTTCTGCGTGCATGACGGCACGCGCCGCCTCGAGAATTGCGTCCCGTTGTTCCAGGGTGCGCCGCTGACGTATCCGCCGCGCTCAGCCGCGATGGAGGAGCAGATCCGCCAGCGCCGCCAGCAGCAACGGCCGTGAACAACATCTACAGGGAGGAAGGGAGATCAGATCGCCTCCCTTCCTCCCTGTAGATGTTTCTCCAACCCCTCTCGCCCCCACGCCATCACCACATCGTGATTCCACCGAAACACCGGCCGCGCCACCGGCGCCAGTACGTTCATCCACGCGCGCGTGGTCGCAACGTTCCAGTCGTAGCGCGCAACGGTGAGTCCGTTCTCGCGCGTGAACGTCCATTTGCCGTAGCCGGTGAGCTCGCCGATGGCTTCACCTTCGAGCCGTGAGCCCGGCTCGACCGCGACGGTGCGCATATCGAAGCGCAGCCGGTAGGGCAGCTTGCTCTTCCAGGTGTAACGATGTACTGCGCCCACGCCGAGATCATCGCCCGCTTGCAGCTCCTCCACGCGCTCCACGCCGCGCCACCAGTGCGGCCAGTCTTCTGACTGGTAGATGGCGTCCCACACGGCCTGCAGCGGTGCGTCGACCTTCCATATCGTTACGAATTCGTAGCGGGCGACAGCCATCGTGTGCGCATTGTAGAGGGCTGAGGCAGGGCGCCAAAGCCTCTCTTTGTTCATCCCGAGCGCAGCGAGGGATCTGCTTTTCACCGTCCCTTTTGCCTTTTTCCTTTTGCCCTTCCGTTGGCATATACTCCGGCCCCCGGAGTGACTCCCACCGAGGTGCGGCCCCCGAAGCGTAGGGCCGCAGAAGGGCTGCCTAACATGAAGCGCACAGCGATTCTCATGATCTTGTTGCTTGCCGCCGTGTCGGCCATGGCCGAAACGAAGCTGCTGCGACATCCCAGCTATCACAACGGCAAGGTCGCGTTCAGCTATCTGGGCGACATCTGGACGGCGAACGAAGACGGCACGAACGTTCAGCGCCTCACCGTGCACAAGGCGCGCGATATCTATCCGAGCTTCTCGCCCGACGGCAAATGGATCGCCTTCTCGTCGAACCGCTACGGCAACAATGATGTGTTCATCATTCCGGCCGCCGGCGGCGCACCGAAACAGCTCACGTTCCATAGCGCGCCCGACGACGTTGTCGGCTGGACGCCCGATTCCAAGAGCGTCGTCTTCCGCTCCGCGCGCGGCGCCCTCTTCCCGGGGATCGCGAACCTCTACCAGGTCTCCATCGACGGCGGCCTCGAGCAGATGCTGCCCACCGACTGGGGCTACTGGGGCAGCTTCTCGCCCGACGGTTCGAAGTTCGCGTTCAATCGCCATCCGGCCGTATGGTCGCGTCAGCACTATCGTGGCAGTTACGCCGCTGACCTGTGGCTGATGGACGTGAAGGCGAAGAAGTACACGCACATCGCCGACAACGACTACAAAGGCAACTACTACTGGCCCATGATCGCCGCGAGTGGCGACGTCTACTTCGTGGCCGATCGTCTGCCCGACGAAGCCGGCATCAAGCCCGGTTCACGCGAGGTGATGAAGAGCATCAACAACATCTGGAAGGTCTCGGCCGGCGGTGGTCGCCCGGTCCAAGTGACGAAGCACACCGACGGTCATCTCTACTTCCCGTCGATCTCCAGCGATGGCAAGACCATCGTCTACGAAGAGAACTTCGGCCTGTGGAAGCTCGATGTCGCCAGCGGTCGCTCCAGCGAGATCAAGCTGAACATCGCCTCCGACGACAAGGAGAACGAGATCGAGACCGTCACCGTCCGCAGCGAGACCGAAGGCTACGACCTCTCGCCCAGCTCGAAGCGCGCCGCCGTCTCGGCGCACGGCGAGATCTTCACTATCGCCACCGAGCGTGGTGACATCCAGCGCGTCACCGATTCGTTCTCGCGCGAAGGCGATCCCGCGTGGTCGCCCGATGGCAAGTGGATCGCATTCGTCTCGGACAAGTCCGGCCAGGATGAAGTCTGGGTCGCGCACGAGAACGGCACTGGCCTGAGGAAGCTGACCGAGGGCGGCATTACGGAGAAGCGCACGCTGCAGTGGGCGCCCGATTCGAAGTCGATGCTCATCAGCGCCAGCGATCACAAGCTGTACCGTGTGGATGTCGAGACCGGTAAAGGCACCGTGCTGACGCAGGGCAAGGCGAGCGACATCGTCTTCCCGCGCTTCTCGCCCGATGCCAAGTGGATCGCTTACTCCACACAAGACGGCCTGCTGCGCTGGCACGTGTACGTCATGCCGGCCGCCGGCGGCGAAGCGCGCCACGTCGGCTCAGAAGACGATATGTTCGCCGAGACCAGCCCGCAGTGGTCGCCTGACGGTAAGCGCCTGCTCTTTCTGAGCGGCGTCTCGCAGGGCGCTAGCGCTACCTTGAACCGGCCGAACGGCATCCAGCTCTACGCCGTGTCTTTGACCAAAGAGGAGAAGAACCCGACCGATCGCGGCGTCGACGATGAAGAGGAAGCGCAGGCGGCCGAGCGCGCCAATCGCGGACGCGGAGCTGCTGGCGCCGGTGGCGCCCCGGCAGCACCGGAGGTCAAGATCGATTTCGACGGCATCCTGCGCCGCGCTCGCCAGGTTTCGCGCGCGCAGGGCAACGTTGCCAACTTCACCGTGTCGCCTGACAGCCGCACGTACGCGTTCGTCGTCGCCGGTGGTGGCGGCGAGAGTGCGGCCATTTGGACCATCAACGATGACGGTTCGAACCTTACGCGCCTGGTGCAGGCGGCTGCACCCGCGCCCGACGCGGAAGGCGCTCCGCCGGCAGCCGCTGGCGGCTTCGGTGGCGGCTACAACAGTCTGAAGTACGCGCGTGACGGCCGCACGCTCTTCTTCCTGCAAGGCCAATCGCTCATGGCGGTCGACCTCGCGCCGCAAGCCGGTGTCGCCGCTTCGCCTGCGGCGGCAGCCGCTGCGGGTGGTGGCGGTCGTGGCGGAGCCGGCGCAGCCGCCGGTGCAGCGACAGCAGCCGCCGCAACGCCCACGCGCACTCCGCGCCGCATCAACTTCACCGCACACGTAGACGTGGACCATCGTGAAGAGCGCGCCGAAGTCTTCAACGAAGGCTGGCG
>CAYWSH010000020.1:0-19337 GCA_964460655.1 uncultured Terriglobales bacterium
GAACCGGTGGCGGCGGACTAGCGGTCGTTTTTTCTGCGCGACCTAACGGTCGTTTCTTCTGCGCGACCTAACGGTCGCTCGCCGGCGCTGCGTTCTTCGCGCGGTGGTCTTCCACGAACTGACGCAGCGAGCGCCCGGCAAAGCGGATGTGCTTGTCGAGCAGCGCGACGGCGCCCGGTACGTCGCGGTCGCGGCACAACTGCAACAGCTGCCGATGCTCCTGCTTGGCGCGTTCCATGGCGCGCGTGAGGTAGAGCTGCAACCGGATGTAGCGCTCGGCCTTGTAATTCAGCGTGCGGATGGTCGCCAAGAACTGCGGCCGCGCGGCCTTGCCGTACAACGTGGAATGGAACTGCCAGTTCAATCCGCCCCACTGGCCCACGTTCTCCTCGCTCCACAGCGCGTCTTCATACTGCTTCAGGACCTTGTCGGCCTCGGCGAAGTCGGCAGCCTGAAGGTTGGGGATGGATTTGCGCAGCACTTCGCACTCCAGCACGGCGCGCATATCGAAGAGCTCTTCGATCTCATCCGGGGAAAGAGAGGAGACGACGGCGCCGCGATGCGGCACGATGGTGATGAGTCCTTCCGCCTCGAGGTGACGCAGCGCTTCGCGCACCGGGATACGGCTCACCTGGAATTCCTGCGCGATGGCGTCCTGGCGGAGCTGCTCACCTTCCTTGATGTCGCCGCGCACGATCTTTTCGCGCAGCTTCTCCGCGACCGCGGACGTAAGCGACTGGCGCGGGATATGGGATGTGGCCATCGGGAAGGCGCAACGACCGCGAATGAGATTAAATCCTTTGCGGCAGGAGATACAAATGGGCTCAGAATGTAAGCGCTTGCATTCGTGCCTCGCCCGGAACCGTCGCAGCTGCACCGTGGATGCTGCCCGGGTGGTCAGACAAGCGAGAGGGTGATCTGATCTGGTCCGGCTGGGGCGACGCGGATGTCGGCGCAGCTGCCGATGAGCCAGTCAGGGTGTGCAGCGCGCAGGACATCTTCCGGCATGGTGGTGCGCAGCGCGATCACGCGGCACCCGGCAGCCTTGCCGGCAGTAATGCCGGCAGCGGTGTCTTCTACGACGATGCAATCTGCCGGAGCGACTCGCAGCTGCTCAGCACCCTTCAAAAACGGCTCTGGATGCGGCTTTCCGCGGATGATGTCCGTGCCGGTCACGACGTGGCGTGGCATCGCGAGTCCCGCCGCGCGCAAGCGGACTTCGGCGAGCGGTCGCGTGGATGATGTCACGAGCGCCCAGCGATCCGCGGGCAATGCTGCCAACAATGCGCGCGCTCCGCGCATCGCCACAACTCCCTCGATGTCCGCGATCTCACGCTGCTCCACGATGCGGTTCTCGGCGACGTGATCGGCATTCGGCAGCAGCTCGCGGATAGTCGTCAAGCTCGGCCGGCCCTGCGCGATGAAGGCCACATGCGCTGGATCGAGGCCGTGCTCCTCCGCCCACTTTCGCCAGACGCGCGTGACGGCAGGGGTGGAGTCGATGAGCACACCGTCCATGTCGAAGAGCAGGGCCTTGCAGGTGGTCTCGGTGGGCATCGACTAGAGTCTAGGCCTTGGCCGCGGAATGCGCTTTCTCCGCCGTGCTGATCAGCTTGGGCAGGACGTCGCCACTCGCACCTTGGGCAGGGTCGCCGAAGGCGAAATAGAGCTTGCGATAAATGGCATAGAGCTCGTCGTAGACGCGCTGCTCGCCGGCGTCGGGATGGAAGACGGCGTAGTCCGGGCAGAGCTTCTTCTGCGCTTCCTCGACGGTCTTGAAGGTTCCCGCGGCGAGGAAAGCAAAGATCGCGGAGCCCAGGCTCACCGCGGAGCGCTTCGGCACAAGCACCGGCCGGCCGAACACGTTCGCGTAGACGCGATTCAGCGTTTCGTTCTTCGGCGGGATGCCGCCGGCGTTGATGACGCGCTTCACGGCAACGCCGCGCTCGGCCATGCGGTCGAGGATGACGCGCGTGTGTAGCGCGGTGCCTTCGATGGCCGCGAACAGTTCGTCCTGCGCCGTTGTTTGCAGGTTCCAGCCGAGCGTGATGCCGCGCAGGTTCGGGTTCACCAGCACCGTGCGGTCGCCATTGTCCCAGGTGAGGCGCAGCAGGCCGGTCTGCCCGGCGCGATATTTCTCGAGTCCCTGGCTCAAGGTTTTCACGTCACTGCCGGCGCGTGCAGCGATGGCACTGAAAATGTCACCGACCGCGGACAAGCCGGCTTCGATGCCGGTACGTTGCGGATGGACGCTGCCCTGCACCACGCCGCAGACGCCCGGCACGAGGTTCACGGAGGGCGTGATGCCGATGATGCACGTGGAAGTGCCGACGACGTTCACGACGTCATCGGTCTGGCAGCCGGCGCCGATCGCGTCCCAGTGCGCGTCGAATGCGCCGACCGGGATCGGGATGCCCGCCTTCAGGCCGAGTTGCTCCGCCCAATGCGGCGTGAGGTGACCGGCGATCTGGTCGGAGGTGGCGTATTCACTGTCCAACTTTGCGCGCACGTCCTTGAATAGGGGATCGACTTTGACGAGGAAGTCTTCCGGCGGCAATCCGCCGAGCGCGGCATTCCACAGCCACTTGTGGCCGGCAGCGCAGATGCTGCGCTTCACTTTTTTCGCATCGGTGATGCCGCAGAGCACCGCAGCAACGTAATCGCAGTGCTCGAAGGCGGTGACGAACTCAGCGCGCTGCGCGGCATTGTTCCGCAGCCAGTGCAGCAGCTTGGAAAAGCCCCATTCGGAGGAATAAACACCGCCGCACCACTGGATGGCTTCGAGCCCGTATTTATGCGCGGCCGCGGTGATCTCAGCGGCTTCGTTCTTCGCGCGATGGTCGCACCAGAGATAGTAGTCACCGAGGGGCTTGAGTCCCGCGCCGACGGGGATGACCGACGAGCCGGTGGTATCGAGCGCGATCGCAGCTACGTCTGCACCGCGGACACCGGCGGCTGTCACGGCCTGCCGCGTGGCCTGGGCGAGCGCGCGCATGTGGTCGTCGTGCGATTGCGTGGCGAACTCGGGATCGTCCCGCCGGCGGTGCAGCGGATACTCCGCGACAGCGGAGGCGAGCACGCCGCGCTCGCTGTCCACGATGGCGACGCGCACGCTCAGCGTGCCGAAATCGACGCCGGCAACGATGGCCATCAGCAGCCCTCGGCGCCCTGGTGGTGGTACATGTCCCAGCCCAGATACGTCGTGCTCGCTTCGTGCACGGCCGACGCCACGGTGGAGAGGTTCGCGGCGACGTGATGCTCGAAGCCCTCTTCGCAGATGTAATGCAGCAGGTGCTGCATGCGCGGAATCTCGACCACACCGGCGCCGCCGAAGGTCTCGAGGGGATCATCGGTGAAGCGCCCTTGGCCGACGTAGCCGCGCATGCGGCCGCTGGTGTCGTCGGTGGAGAAGCGCGCGAAGCTCATCGGACCGGACTTCACCAGGCCGACGCAGGTACCGAACGTGTTCTCCTTGCCGACCGTGCCGGCGATGATCTCCTGGAAGTCCATGCGCACATCGCGGAAGAAATGCTTCGGCAGGTTCGAGCAGTGGAAGCACACGGCCTTGTTCGGATCGCTGCCGTAGTTGTTGTTCCAATCGAGCAGCGCCGAGGGCGTGCCGGAAGCGAGGCGCAGCGCGTGCATGCCGAGCACGCCGCAGATATCGACTTCGCAGGCGCTGGAGAGCAGCTCGTTGCTCATCATGCTCATGATGGTGCAGGGCACGACGCCGAGGTTTTCTTCCAGCGACGTCCAGCATTGCACGGCGCTGATGCTGACTTCGGTGGCCTTCATCCAGTCATCTACAACGGCGCCGAGCTTCGCCATCTTCATGAGCGCGGCTTCGGGCACGTTGTTCGTCGAGACATATTTCTTGATGGACGCCAGCTTCCCTTGTGCCTGCGGGTCACTATCTTTCATGCGGTCGATACGTCCGATGACCTCGGAGAGATCGAGCGTCTCGATGGAGATGCCGTTCGCCTCGAGGATCTTCTCGCTGTAGCGCACGGTATTGAACGCCGTGGGCCGCGCGCCGATGGCGCCGACGCGGAGATTGCGGAAGCCGTTAGCCACGCGGCAGACGGCGGCGAACCACTCCAGATCTTTCGCGAACTCCGGTGAATCGGGCGATTCGGTGTGCAGGCTGGTGAGCGAGTACGCAATGCCGTACTGCTTGAGGTTGTTGCAGGCCGACATCTTGCCGCAGAAGCTGTCGCGGCGGAACGCGATGGTCATCTTGGAGCGATCGTCGGGCGTCGCCTGGATCAGCACCGGCACGCGCAGATCAGCCCAGCGCAACGTGTCGGCGATGGCGCGCTCTTCGCCGAAGTTCGGCAGCGTGACGATGATGCCGTCGATGCGGTCGCGGTTCTTCTTGAACAGGTCAGCACACTTGTGCGATTCCGTGCGTGTCTCGACGGCGCCGTACTTGCTCTCTTCCGGCGTGAGCGCAACCACGTCGTGCCCTGCCTTCTTAAGCACGCCGATCATCTCTTCGCGCCCGCTCTTGGCGAGGTGGTCGGGAAAGAAACCGCGGTTGCCGACGATGAGTCCGAAGGTCATCTTTCCTGCAGTTGCCATGACATAACTCCCCTTGGATCGCTGAACTGAGATCCCAGCCGCCTCTAGGTCGACTTCCCCGGCCGGAAGAGGGCGCAATAGACCACGCCCAGGACGGTGAGCAGCGCACCCCACCAAACGGGCGCGTGCAACTCGGTCAGCACCACGCCAGCGGGCGGATTCGACCAGTCGATCAGGCCGCTGATGAGGATCATCACGCCGTAGACCAGCAAGAGCGCTCCGACAAAGAACCAGACCGGGATGATGTGATGTTTTTCGCTCATGTTTCTCCTACCAGAAGATGATCTGCAGCACTACGAACAGCGCCATGGCGATCAGGCCCCAGACGAGCGGGCGATGTACCCAACTGGTGTGCACTTCGTGCGCCACGTCGGTGAGGCTGTAGACCAGACCGCGCAGCTCGTCGTCGGGACGCGGCGTGGTGACGAGGCTGACGAGCACCGACACCACCACGCAGATGGTGCAAGCCCAGAGCGCCTGCCACATGGCTTGCGCCAGCGGCTGCGCCAGCGGGGAGAAGGTGAAGACCGGCACCCATTTCTCGTCGGATTTCATCAGGGTGAAGATCACCACGGAAGAAAGCACCCCGGCGAGCAAGCCCAGGAATCCGCCCATGCGGCTCACGCGTTTCCACAACATGCCGAGCAGAACGGTCCCGAACAGGGGTGCGATGAAGAACCCGAAGAGGGCCTGCACGTAGTCCATCATGCTCTTGTTGCGGGTCACGAGGTACGCGGTGCCGATGCTGACGAACAGGCCGATAATGGTGCACCAGCGCCCCATCGAGACGTAGTGCTTATCGGGCGCGTCCTTCTTGATGTAGGGGCGGTAGATGTCGTAGGTCCAAACGGTGGCGAACGCGCTGACGTTGCCGGCCATGCCCGCCATGAAGCCGGCGACGAGCGCGGTGATGCCGAGGCCCAGCAGTCCCGGTCCGCAGTAGCGGGCGAGCATGAGCGGAAGGACGTCGTCGTACTTGAACTGTCCGGCCACGGCCTGGTTGCCGGGAACGAGGTGGAAGGGCAGGACCGCGCGTCCGAGGAGGCCGGGAAGGATGACGATCAGGGGTACGGCCATCTTGAAGAACGAGCCGATGATCGGCGCCATCTTGGCGGAGCGAATGTCCTTGGCGGAGAGCACGCGCTGCACTACGAGGAAGTCGGTGGTCCAGTAGCCCATCGACTGGACGGCGCCGAGTCCGAAGACGATGGCGATCCAGTGAACGCCCATCGGGTTCCCGGCGGGCGAACTCATCGGCGACCACATGTGGGTGAAGTCCTGCCCGGGGAAGTTCTGCGAGATGCGCTGCACCATGCCGTTCCAGCCGCCGGTCTCGATGAGGCCGAGGATGGGGATGAGCAGCGCGCCGAACCAGATGAGGAAGAATTGCAGGACCTCGTTGAAGATCGCGGAGAACAATCCGCCTGCGGCGACGTAGATGCCGACCGTCAGCGACGACACGATCAGGCTGAAGTGGAGATTCCAGCCGAGCACGACCTCCATGACCACGGCCATGGCGTACATGTTCACGCCCGACATCAGGATGGTCATGAAGGCGAACGTGACGGCGCTCAGCGCGCTCGCTTCGGAGCCGTAGCGCAGCTTCAGGTAGCCCGGCACCGAGTGCGTCTTGCAGATGTAGTAGAACGGCATCATCACCAGGCCGAGGAAGACCATGGCGGGGATGGCGCCGACCCAGTACCAGTGCGCGGCCATGATGCCGTACTGGTAGGCGTTGCCCGCCCAACCGAGCAACTCGAGCGAACCGAGGTTCGCGGAAACGAAGGCCAGTCCAGCGACCCACGCCGTCATCTCGCGTCCGGCGAGGAAGAAGTCTTCGCCGGTGGTCGCGAAACGCTTGAGATAGAAGCCGATGGCGATGACCAGCACGAAATAAATGACGATGATGACGAGATCGACAGCGGAGAGCGAGACCAGCTTGCTGGCCTCGAACAGCGCGATGGGCGCGGTCATCCGGTGTACCCCTTTTGGCCGTAATAGGCGGTGCTGCCGTGTTTCCGAAGGTAATGCTTGTCGTGCAGGGCGCGCGCCACGGGCTGCGCCTCGCGATCGATGTCTAAAGTGAAATATGCCATGCGCGCGATGGCTTCGAGCACCGTCGCATGGTGTGCGGCTTCACTCGCCGTCGCGCCCCAGGCGAACGGCCCGTGGTTGGCGACCAGGATGCCGGGCGTCGACGCGGCTCCCGCCTTGCCCAACGCACGCACGATGGCGTCACCCGTGGTCTTCTCGTAGTCGCCGGCGATCTCGGCCTCGCTGAGCGGATCGGTGACCGGCACCGGCCCGTGGAAGTAATCGGCGTGCGTCGTGCCGAAGCACGGGATAGCGCGCCGCGCCTGTGCCCACGACGTCGCGTACTCGGAGTGCGTGTGCGCGACGCCACCCAGCTCCGGGAACGAGCGATAGAGCACGAGATGCGTGGGCAGGTCCGAAGACGGGCGGAGCTTGCCTTCCACGATCTTGCCGTCGAGATCGGTGACCACCAGGTGCTCCGGCTTCATCTCGTCGTACGGCACACCGCTGGGCTTGATCACACACTTGCCTTCTGCGCGCGCGCAGCCGCTGGCGTTGCCGAACGTGTAGAGCACGAGCCCGTTGCGCACCAGGTCCAGGTTCGCCTGCAAAACTTCTTCGCGGAGCCGCTGCAACAACATGAACTCTTAGTCCCTCTCTATCCGGCCTGCGTTTCCACGGTAACGGTCGCTACCGAAAGCCGCGGCAGGTCGAGGCGCAGATGGCCGCCATCCACGCGCACGGGATGCGACTTCGGCGTCAGCCGGTCCGGCTGCTCAAAACCATTGAACGCGTTCAAGTCGTTGTCATGCAGGATCTGCGCGCTCGCGCTCTTGGCACTCACACCGTGCAACGTGGCGTCGATCTGCATGTCGAAGTCGCCGCGCGGATTCACCAGCGAGAGCACCACCTGCCCACCTTTCTTCGAAGCCGAGACCGAGAGCGGCGATGGCGGCGCCGGCCCGCCGCGCACCAGGCCTGGCGGCAGCGGCGGGGCGTCGGGCGTTTCCGTCCGGACCGCCGTGTTGCCGCGATGCGCCTTGAACAACGCGAACGCATGATACGTAGTGGTGCGCACGCAGTGCTCGCCCTCGGGCCCATCGGTGAGCAGGAGCGACTGCAGCACATTCACGATCTGCGCGATGTTGCACATGTAGAGCTTGTCGGCCTGGCGATTGAAGACATTCAGCCCGAGCCCGGCGGCGACGGCGCTGCGCATGGTGCTCTGCATCCACAGCTTGCCGTACTTCCGCTCATCTTCGGCGGGGATGCGGTCCCATACGCCCCATTCGTCGAGCATCAGGTTGATGCGGCGCGGGCCGCGCGCCTGTCCATAACCATCGAGCAGCGCGCGCTGCTGCTGGATCGCATCCTCGACCAGCGCGTATTGCGCCAGTTGCATGTTCATGTGCTCGTCGGTGAACTGCGTGGCGACGTCGACGAAGTTGCCGCCTTCGTAGTAATGCATGCCGATGCCGTCCGGGCGACCGCCGGTGAGACCGTCAAGGAAGCCGCGCGTCCAACGGACATCGTTGCCGTTCGGGCCGCTGGCGATCATGAACGGCCGCGTGCCGCCGAACTCGCGGACGTAGACCGCGAACCGCCGATAGTGGTCGGCGTAGACCTCGGGACGCATGTTGCCGCCGCAGCCCCAGTTCTCGTTGCCGATACCCCAATACTTGAGCTTGAAGGGCTCCGGCGAGCCGTTCTTCGCGCGCTCCTCCGCCAGCGTGCTGCCCGACGGCATGTTGCAGTACTCGATCCAGTTGCGCAGCTCATCCGGCGTGCCGCTGCCGACGTTGCCGGCCATGTACGGTTCGGCGCCGATGAGGCGACAGAGTCCGACGAACTCGTGCGTCCCGAAGCTGTTGTCTTCGACGTATCCGCCCCAGTGGATGTTGACGCGTTTCGGGCGCTGCGCCACCGGCCCGATGCCATCGCGCCAGTGGTAGTCGTCGGCGAAACACCCGCCGGGCCAGCGCAGCACCGGAATGCCGAGTTCATTCAGATAGTCGACCGCGGCCTTGCGATAGCCGTTGATGTTGGGGATCTTCGAGTTTGGTCCGACCCACAGGCCGCCGTACGTGCAGGAACCGAGATGCTCGGCGAAGTGGCCGTGGAACTCAGGACGAACGGCGCCGATCTCGTCTTCCGCGCGCACGATGACGCGCTGCAGGGCGCTCGCCGGCGCAGTAGCGGGCGTGCGCTGCAGCGCACCTTGTACCGCGACCGCAGCGGCGCCGGCGATGAATTCGCGGCGCGAAAGCGGCAGACTCACGGAAGCTCCTTAGGAGGCGCCCAGCGGGCGCACGACACACCAATCCCACCGCAAACGAAAGAAGGACTTTTACCGGTGGGGTCAGGCAGTGTCAAGGGATTTATGTAAGCGCTTACAGCGGGGCGGGCCGCTCTTTCGGCAGCAGCGTGATCTGCGGGTTTTATCTGCGTCATCTGCGGTTCAAGGCTTGGAGAATCCTGAACAGCAGATCCCGCGGATTTATCGCGCGGATCACGCGGAAGCGGATAAGGCCGCACAGCGGCGTTGACCCTAACGAGAGGCTGTCGGTAGTATCGCGCTGCAGCTTGTCTCCCCGCCATGACCCTCGCCCAAGTCGCAAAACGCGCTGGTGTTTCTTCCGCCACGGTTTCGCGCGTCCTCAACAACGAACACCTGGTGAAGGGCTCGACGCGCGCCAAGGTGATGCGGGCGGCGCGCGAGCTGAACTACCACCCGAACCTGCATGCGCGCTCGCTGGCGCGCGGCTCTAGCCGCATCCTCGGGGTCATTCTGTCGAACATCGAGAACCCGTTCTTCTTCGACGTCTTCCAGGCACTCGAGGCCTCGGCACGCGCGCGCGGCTACGAGGTAGTGGTCGCCAACACCGGGTACCGTTCGGAGCAGCTCGTCTCTAGCGTGCGGCTGATGATCGGCTGGCGCGTGGCGGGCATCGCGGCCATCGTCTCGGAGATGGACAACGACCTGATCCGCACCATCACCGATAGTCGCGTGCCCTGCGTGTTCTACGACGTGGGCACGCCGGGACGGAACATCACGAATCTGCGCGTGGACTATCGCAAGGGCATCCAGAAGACGGTGGAGTATCTCTACTCGCTGGGGCACACGCGCATCGCCTTCATCGGGCACCACGCGGGGCTGGGACCGATCAACGAGCGCCGGAACGCCGTGCTCGATGCGGTGTCACGGCTGGCGCCACGCGCCCAGGTACAGGTGAACGAAGGACCCGACGGCATGGAAGGCGGCCGCGCCGCCGCGCGCGACCTGCTCGCCTCAGGGTTCCGCCCGACGGCGATCGTCTGCGTGAATGACTTCATGGCGCTGGGCGTGCTGCGCGAGCTGCACCAGCAGGGCCTGCGCGTACCACAGGACGTCTCGGTGACCGGCTTCGACAACATACGGCTGTCGGAGTTCTGCTCGCCCACGCTGACCACCGTGCACATCCCGCGCGAGGAGATCGGGCAAACGATCTTCGAGAACCTGGCGTCCGACGCGAAGCGCCCGCGTACCAAAGGCCGCGAGATCGTCATCGATCCGGAACTAGTAGTGCGCGAATCGACCGGCCCGGCGCCGCGGGTCTAAGCCTTCCCTCTTCAGGCGGAGACAACAATGCCCTGGGTGTCTCGGGCACCCAGGGCATCTTTTCTACGAGGTCCTAGGGGGAGCACTCGTTAGAAAATTATGTTGGCCCGCAGCTCGATCTGGCGTCCGAAGCTGCCGTTGCGGCTCACGCCGCACGGCGCGTAACAGTCGCCCGTCGAAGGCGGGTTGCTCGTGCTGAAGATGCCCGCGGAGCGCGGATTGCCGCCGATCGGCGTCACCGCGTTCCCGAACACCGGGTGATTCCAGGCGTTGAGGAACACGCTCTGGAAGTTGAAGCGAACACGCTCGGTAATGTTGACGTTCTTCGTAAGCATCATGTCCTGGAAGAACCCGTGCGGGCCCCACAGGGTGATGCCACGGTTGTACGTCCCCGGTACCGTGTTCGAATCAATGTAGTTCGTGTTCAGGCCGATGATGCTGCATCCCAGCCCGCCTGCGGAAACGGCGCGCGTATCCCAAGTCGTCAGGCACGCCGGGTTGCTGACGTTCAAGTACTTGGGATCGATCATCAGGACCAGCGCGGGCGAGTTGGCAGCTGCACCCGGGATCTTGTGCACGCCGATCGCGCTCTGCAGTTGTCCGATGGTGGTGCCGTTCTTCAGGATCAGGCCACTGTCAGCGCCCCCGGGCCCTGATGTTGGGGAGTTGAAGGTGGAATAGCCGCCCGTCAGACGGAAGGGAAAGCCGCTCTGCCAGGTGACCACGCTGCCCACATTCCAGCCACCGACGATGCGGTCGAGCACGCCACCCTTGTTGGCGAAGCGCTTGCCACGCCCGAACGGAAGGTCGGCGGTTGCGTTCACGTGCACCACGTGGTGCACGTCGTACGCCGTCGGCAGATAGCTGTCACGCAGGTTGCGCAACGAGAACGTGGTGTAGTTGCCCAGCCAGTCGTTGCCGCTGCCGCCGGCCAAGATGCCCATGGACTTGCTCCAGGTGTAGTTCGCGTCGAACTGCATGCCGTGCCAGTTCTGCTGGCGGAAGTCCATCTGCAGCGAGTTGTAGTTGGAATAGCCGGAATCGGTCATGAACGCCGTTGCGCCCACGTTGCTGCCCTGGCGGGTGGCATACGGGTTGGCTTGGAAGAAGTTGATCGGGAAACCGGCGCCCGCAATGGTTGGGAACAGCCGCGCACAGGGACTGTAACTGTTGCCAACCAGGTTGCAGAAGTAAGGAGCGACCCCGACGGTAGTCATGCGGCCCGCCATCACGCCCGCCTGGCCGAAAGGCAGATAGCCATTGGTCGGGTTGGTGAACGTGGTGTTGCGGAACTGTGCGTTCGTTTGTGCGCCCGTCCGGCTACCGGTGAACGCCGCCGTCAGGATAGGCAGTGCCGACTGGCCCGACAAGCCCCAGTTCGCGAAGTTGGCCGTTGTCTGGTTGGCTGCCGTCACGCCCGCGGCGGCTTGCGCGGCCAAACAGGCTGCAGAGTTTGCTTGGCAGACAGCCATATTGGCCTGCGCGTTCTTGAACTCCTGCAGGAAGCCGTTCTCAAAGATGTTGACTTCGTTCGTGTTGAGCGCTGTCCAATCATGCAGCGTGCGGTTCCCGGCATAGCGGATCTCGAACACGCGATTCTTGCCGAGGCTCCGCTGAATACCCAGGTTCCAGCTCTGCACGTAGGGCTGAGCAATGTTGTCCTTGATGCCGGTCACGTTGATGCCGCACGAGCCGCCCGAGCCGGCCGTAAAGGTGAACTGCGATTCCGGCGCCGATTTTTGGAAGGCCGCCGGCGTGATCGCATACGCCGGCAAGGTTGCACCCAGCGCTACGCTGCCGGGCGTGAAGTTGCCGGTGCCGCCTGCGGTGCTCGCCGTGAGCGCGAAGTTCTGATAGTAGAACGACCCGCAGTTGGAGGCGTAGTTCCAAACGTATTGGTACGGCAACGAGTAGCGCCGCAGGTTGTAGCCGCCGCGCAGCACCGTCTGATCTTTGCCGACCAGCTTGCCCAGGATCCCGTCGGTGAACGACGGATTCCACGCAAAGCCCAACGACGGCTGCGGCGACACATTCCAGCCGTGGTAGGCGTGCGGCCGGGCGTCCAGCGTCGGGTTCAGGTTGCCGTTCAGCTTGCCCGGCTGGAACACATCGCCCGGCGCTGTCGGGCCAAAGATGGAATCCGGTGCGGCGTTGTGGTACTCGGACGTCAGGTCGTAATCGTCACCCGTGAAGTCCCAGCGCAAACCGTAGTTCACGGTGAGGTTCGGCCGCAGACGCCACTGATCTTGCATGAAGAGGCCCCAGGAGGAAGCCACTTCGTTCAGCGGGAACGCGCCAACGCCGTGGAAGTAGTCCTGCGTCTTGATGCTGAACGGATAGAGGCCGGTGATGCTGCTGACGCGGCCGGTGAGCATCGCGTACAGGTTTTGCGCCTCGGTCTGCGCGGTGCTGGTCACGAACGGCAGCGGCGTGTACGCGCCGGCGTTCGTCAGCGCGTCGAGCGCCGGATCACCCGACACCAGGCCGAAATTGATCGTCCCGATGCCTTCTGGACCGTTCCAGTAGTGATCGTGCTCACGCACGAACGAATAACCGAACTGGAAGTTGTGCGTGCTCTTCTGCCAGTTCAGCGTGTCGGCAATGTTCGTGTTCGGATAATAAGTGTTGATGGGCCGCGGATAAGCTTGCGCGCAATTGACGATCGGGCACGCCCACTCGAACGGATACTGGTTGTAGCCGTGGTTGGAGTTGAACGCGAAGAAGCTGGCGTTATAGAGCCAGCCCACCTTCAACTGGTTAACCAAACGCGGCGTGATCGTCCAATCCAAGCCGTAACCGGCGGTAGCCGCATCCGAGCGGTTGCCGGCCCCCGTGGTCGCAATGATGTCCGACTGCGGGAACGCAGGCAGCGTGTCGCCCGGCGACTCGCGCAGAGTGCGGTTCAACGCCAGGTTCATGCGGATCCGCGAGTTCATGTTGTAGTCGAGCCGGAGCGTGGGGTACCACTGCTTGATCGGCTGTGCGTAGCCGAAGCTAAGCGTGTTCACGATCGGGTCGTTCGTGGTCGAGACGACGCCGCTCCCCAGCGCGCTGTTGATCTTCCCGAGCTGTGTCCCCATGGTCGCGTTCACGGTGTTCGGCAACGAGGCGTTGTAGTTGCGCGCGGTGGTCAACACGTTCACCGTGCGCGTCACCCCATCGGTGCCGACATAGGTGAAGTTGCCCGCTTGAGCAGCAGCCGTCAGCACGTTATTGGTTTGAATGGCGGCGCCAGGCTGGCGTGACGTCGCCAGGCTGGCGAAGAAGAACAGCTTGTTCTTCAGGATGGGGCCACCGATGCTGCCGCCGAAGTCATTCAGCTTGAACTCCGGCCGCTTGATCAGGCGGGCATTGTTGCTCCAGTTGTTGGCGTTCAGATCGTCGTTGCGGAAGTCCTCATACGCGCGTCCATGCCACGCGTTGCCGCCGCGCCGCGTGATGTAGCCGATCTGCATCGCCGCCTGTCCGAAGCCCTGGTTCTGGTCCAGTTGATCGACCTGCACGGTCATCTCTTCCATATTCTCCAGGCGCGGAGCGATGGAAGAACCGGCATTGCCGCCAAACTTCATGCGGCTGGGGCTGCCGACCACACCGTCGACGTTGTTGCCTTGCGCATATGTCGGCAGGCCGTTCCATAGACCGCCGGAGCCGCCGCTGTATCCGGGCGCCATGCGCGAGAGTTGCGTCAGGTTACGGCCGGCGACCGGCAGCGTCTCGATCTGCTTGGGGTCGATGACCTGGCCGATGGCGTTCGTGCTGGTCTCGAGCAGCGGCGCCACCGCCTCCACCTGCACGGTCTGCATCTGCGCGCCGACCGCGAGATGCAGCGTCAGATCGGTGGACTTGGATGCCTGCACCACCACATCGAGCTCTTGCGAGGCGAAACCGGCTTGCGCGACCGTCAGCTTGTAGTTGCCGATCGTGAGATTGACGAAGCTATAAGCGCCGCCGGTGGCGGTCGTTGCTTCGCGCGACGTATTCGTCGCCTGATCGACCAGCGTCAACTTGGCGCCGACGATGACCGCACCTTGCGGATCGACGACTGTGACATTGATCTTGCCTTCGGAACCGGCTTGCGCGAATGCGCTGACCGTAAGGAAGCAGAAGCACACAACGGCCATAACGCACGCAATAGCATTGCGCACCTGGAGTCGAGACATGGATTCCTCCGCTCGCATGAACAGATTGTCAGGGGCCATACACGCGCGTGAAAGCGCTTGCATTAGGCCCGCTCCCCGGATGGCTCGGCGCGGTTCTTAGGGTGCCCGGACCCCTCCACCTGAGTTGCCGGAATTTGTATACAAAATCCAATCCCCTTGTCAATTCATATTGTGAAACCGAGGTTAGGACCTCGGATGCCCGGTCCTTTATTTAGGGAATCGGCCGCCCGGGAGTGTGCTCCGCCACGGCGCTTCGCGTAATCTGCTCGCGCCCATGCTTTCGCGTCGCCATTTCCTGAACTTGATGGCTGCTCCGCTGGCGGCACGGATCGCTGCTCCGAGCGCGGCTTTCGCCGCTCCGCCTGCACCGGTACGATTTACCGACGTGGCCCGCGCGGCGGGGATCACGTTCGTCCACGACAACACGGCGACTGCCGAGAGATACCTGATCGAGACCATGGGCGCCGGCTGCGGCTGGCTTGATTACGACCAGAACGGCCTCTTCGACCTTTATTTAGTGAACAGCGCGGCGACGAAGCTCTACACGCCGAAGTCGCCACTGCGCTCCGCTCTTTATCGCAACAACGGCGATGGCACGTTCACCGACGTGACCGAGCGCGCCGGCGTCGCAGCGGCGGGACTGTACGGCATGGGCGTCGCGGTCGGCGACTACGACAACGACGGCTTCCCTGACCTGTTCGTGCTCGGCTACGACCGCTGCATCCTTTATCACAACAACGGCGATGGCACGTTCACCGACGTCACCGCAAAAGCCGGCGTTCGGAACCCGGGGCGCTGGGCATCGAGCGCGGCGTGGTTCGACTACGACAACGACGGCCGGCTCGACCTTGTCATCGCGAACTACGTGGATTGGTCGCCGGAAAACAATTTCTATTGCGGTGACCGCGGCCCCGGCATGCGCAGCTATTGCCATCCCGACGATTACAAAGGGCAGCCGCCGACGCTGTATCACAACAACGGTGATGGCACGTTCACGGATGTCAGCGTGGCATCGAAGGTCGGGCTGAAGCCGGGCAACGGCCTGGGCGTGGTGACGTTCGACTACGACAACGATGGCTGGCCGGACATCTACGTCGCCAACGACTTGATGCCGAACTCGCTCTTCAAGAACAATCGCGATGGCACGTTCACCGAGATCGCGTATCCGGCGGGCGTGGCCGTCAGCGGCGATGGCGAAGCCGAGGCCGGCATGGGCGTGGACGCGGCCGACACCACCGGCAACGGCCGCATGGACTTGATCGTTACGCATCTCGACCTGCAACTCGCGCGTTTGTATCAAGCGCAGGCCGACAAGACGTTCGACGACGCCACGCTGCGCGCGAAGCTCGGCTACGCGACATTTCATTCGTCGGGGTTCGGCACGCGCTTTCTCGATTACGACAACGACGGCGCGCGCGACCTGTTCATTGCCAACGGACACGTGCTCGACAACATCGAGCGCTACCACGCCGATACGAAGTACGCCGAACCGAAATTCATGTTCCGCAACAACGGCCACGGCGTCTTCACCGACGTCAGCCGCCAGCTCGGCGCGGACTTCGAAGTGCCGCGCGTAAGCCGCGGCGCCGCCATCTGCGATTACGACAACGATGGCGACCTCGACATCCTGGTGAGCAACAACGGCGCCGCACCACAGCTCTTCCGCAACGATGGCGGCAACCAGAACCACTGGCTGCAGTTTTTTCTGATCGGGACGAAATCGAATCGCGACGCCGTGGGCGCACGCGTGAAGCTGACGGCGGGAGATCTCGTGCTCTACGATCAGCGCAAAGGCGGGATGAGTTATCAGTCGGCGCAGGACCCGCGGCTGCACTTCGGGCTCGGCGCGCGCACGCAGGTCGATGCCGTCGAGATCACGTGGCCCAGCGGCGCAGTCACCAAGCTCAGGAGCATTCCAGCCGACCGCATCGTCTCCGTGCAGGAAGACAAAGGCATCGTGCCGCGAGCGTTCCCGCTGGTGAAGAACACCTAACGCAGGGGACGCGGAGGACGCAGAGGAAGGAAAGAGACAAAGAAAAAGGAAAAGCTTAAACGGTCATCCTGAGGCCGGCCTTTGGCCGAAGGATCCAACCAACGTGAGCACAAAGAAGCCGCACCTAACGCTTTCCTGCCACGAGGTGTTTGCCGTTTGCCCTATGCCTTCCTTCGTCCTCCGCGTCCTCTGCGTTAGGTGTTATCTGGCGTCGAGCTTCGCGATCTCGTCTTTCACTCCCACCATCTCCCACCGTTGCAGCGCGATCGGGACATTGCCGTTCAGCCACAAAGAGTCGTGGAACGCGCGCAGGTTGAACCCGTCACCTGCTTTCATACGCGCGTCGCTGAGGAACTTCAGGATCTGCAGCTTGCCGATCTGATAGGTGATCGCCTGCCCCGGCCCCGTCGCGAAGAATGCGGCTTCGTGCCGCGCGGTCGCGCGGTCCATCGGCACGGTGCGCTCCAGGTATTCCGCCGCGCGCTCGATGTCAAACACGCCGAGCGCGAGCTTCACGTCCACCTCGACGCGCAGCGCGCGCAGCCGCGCGAAGCTGTAGATGAGTTCGCGCGTGTGCGGACTGTCGTCGAAGAGGCCGGCTTGCAACATCATCTCCTCGGCGTAGAAACCGAGGCCTTCGTTCGCGCCGGAATCGTAGTAGTGGCGGCGGATCGCGTCGGGATGTTTCCACGAGAGCGCCAGCTGGAAGTAATGTCCGGGCACGCCTTCGTGCACGAGATCGGGACGTGGGTCCTTCGCGGAGGCGACCCAGAAGAATCCCAGCTTCGATGACGGTGGCTCGAGATAACGGATGGAATTCTCGGTGAGTCGCGCAGGCGACGTGAAGTCGTCGAGCTCGCCGAAATCGGCGAGCGGTTGCAAGTACTGCGGGATCGGCCCGACGGTGTAGTGCGCTACCCAGTCCGGCACGCTGAGGATGCGCTTGCGCTCGAGGAACTCGCGGATGGCGCGCTCATTGGCGGCGGTGCGCGCGCTCTGCGCCTCGAGGCTCGGCGCGATGGTGAGCGGCGCCACGCCGGCGTTGCGCGCTCGTTCGTATTGTTCGAACGCGACCACGCGCTCCCACTCCTGCCGGCCCATGGTGAGCAGCTCTTCCGGTGTGTACGGCAGCAGCGCCACCTTGCGCAGGAAGAACAGGTACGCGTCGCGGCCGACGTCGGTCTCCTTCGGCAGCGCCGGCGCGAGCTGCTGCAGCCACGCCCGATAGCTTTCGAGCGCGGTCGCGGCCGCGTCAGTCGCCGCGTTGAGATCGGCTTCGCTCAGCGTCGTGTCGGGCCGCAGGGCGTGCGCCATCGCCGTCAGCTTGGCGCGCACGCCGGCGAGCGACGCGATCGCCAGCTCGGCGAACGGTTGGGGCGGCCGCTTCAGGTTCTGCTTGCCGGCCGCCATGGTCCCGGGGATGTCACGCAGCCGCTGCAGGATCTCTTGACTTTGCTCAGAGTTATAGGGAGCCGGGACGGTAAGCGCTTCAAAGAGCGCCGTCAGGGACTGTTCCACGTAGAACATCGGGTCGCGCTCCCAGCGGCGGAGCACGTCGAACTCCCAGCGGACGCGGGCCAGGGCCGAGCCGACGAGGCGATAGTCCACCTGGTCGTGGACCGGCCAGGCGCGGGCGTCGAAGCGCTGATAGCGCGCGTCAAAGGCGCCAAGCTCAGCGCGTTGCCTGGTGACCGCAGCGGCAGACCAGTCGCGATGTCCGCCCGGGCGCTCGAGGCGCGGGATGTCGTCGATATTGAAGGGCTGCGTGGCGGCGCGCCACTTCCAGAAGTCGGCGGAGAGCTGCTGCAGCGCTTCCGGTGAGTTCTGCGCGGTGGCGGCGGCAGCGCACAAGAAGATGACCGCGACAATCCGGCTCGGTCTCATGGCTGGACAATCTACACGAAACGCCGAGTGAAGTTAGGGATGGACGCGGCCGCTGTAGCCGGCCTTGCGCTCGCCCGGCGCCTCGCTGATCTTGGCTTTCTGCTCGGCGTTGAGGCGCGCGAGTTCCTGGAGCGCCATTTGTGCGCGCTCGTTGTCGCCGCGGCGGCGGTACGCGTTCGCCAGGTTCGAATAGACCGAGGGATTGCGCGGTGTGAGCTGGCCGGCGAGTTCGAGATGCGTGACGGCATCGTCGGCACGGCTGGCAAGCAAGTACAGCTTGCCGAGAGCAAGTTGCGAATCGGCAAAGCCGGCGCGGAGCGCGACCGACTTCTCCAGCGCGTCTTGTGCTTCCTTGAACTCAGGCTGACCGGGAGAGGCGCCCGCGCGCAGCAGCGCGTCGCCGAGCAGAGCGAAGAGTAGGTAATCCTTCTGGCCTTTCTTAACGCCTTCGCGCGCAGCGCTGATGGCGGCTTCGACGTCGCCGGCGATCAGGTTCTTGTGCGCGGTGGCAACGTAGCCGATGCTGCCGCCGGCGCCGAGCTTCGCGGCTTCGTCGAACGACGGCTTAGCATTGTCGAAATCGTCGAGCGACGAAAGAAAGACGCCGCGCTCGTAGTGCAGACGCGCCGACTGCGGCAGATTGTGAAGTCCGATGTCCACGACCTTCACGCCGAGTTCGTACTCGGCGGCGGCCATGCACGCATCGGCGACAAACAAGTAGAGCTTCTCGTTCGTCGGCGTGATGGCGGCGGCGCGCTGGAAGGAAGCGAGCGCTTTCGCGGTGTCGCCGGCGCCGATGTGAGCCTGGGCCAGCAGGTTCTCGACATCGGCGGTGTCGTGGTCGCGTCGCAGCTCGTCGAGGATGGCGATGGCTTGCGGGAACTGCTCGGTAGCGATGTAGCAGAGCGCGAGGTTGAAATCGGTCACGTACGATTGTGCCTGCCGGCGCGCCGCCACCAGGTGCGGGATCGCTTCCTGATAGTGACCCTGCCGCGTTAACTCGGTGCCGGCGCGGGATTCCGTTTCGGCATCAGCGAGGTCGTTGCGGCTGCGCCCGCCGCGCTGCGCGTGCGCGGAGATCGACACG
>CAYWSH010000020.1:19437-33937 GCA_964460655.1 uncultured Terriglobales bacterium
AGCGAGGTCGTTGCGGCTGCGCCCGCCGCGCTGCGCGTGCGCGGAGATCGACACGCAGATCAGGAGAGCCGCAAGTAGAACGATGATGCGATGGCGCACGGCGGGAATGGTAGCGCAACTCGGTCAGTGGGGGCGATGCGCGTAGTAATAGGCATCCTGATCGCCTGGCGCATTCGGGAAGATCGCCGACGGTGGCACTTCCTTGTAATCGTCGAGCGCCGCGAACAGCGCGGGCGACGGTTCGCCGCGCGTCAGCGCGATCACGCTGCCCATGTTCCGCACCGGGGCGCAACCGTAGTCGAGCGCGAACCACAGCGGATACGGGGCACGATCACCATCTATTCTTACCGCGCGGTAACCGTCGACTTGCTCTTCTCCGCTCACCTTCTCGTGGAACCGCTCGCGCCTCTGCGGAGTCTTGAGCTGGCATTGCTGTTGCGGATCGCGCAATGCCACGGAAGCATCAGCCCGCACCTGCACGCTGGACTTAAGCCGAGTGAGTTCGAATGCCGTCACACCCGTGCCGGAGGCATACCTCACAAAGCGCTGCGCCAAAGGCATTCCGCTAGCAGTCAGCACAACGATGCGATCCGCTCGCGACCCATCGGAGCGCAACGCCTCCGTGGTGATCTGCGTGAGAGACCGACCCGCTACGATCTGCGTCTTCTTCAGCATCACCGTGTACGGCACGATGCCGTTCGGCTGCGGATGCATCCGGCGCTCGAGCACGATGCCGAGCGCGACAGCGGCGACGAGGCCGAGGACGGTGATCAGAAAGATGCGCGAACGCGTCATAGCTTCTACCTCAGTTGCTGGCGAGAGTATGCAACTAAGGGAGGAGGGAGTGTCAACTAATCAGTGGTAACGAGGTCGAGGAACCATCCCGCAGCGGCTAAAGCCGCGCCCAAAGTGGCCCAGACGGCGGGCCTAGAAGGCCCGCCCTTTCAAGGCTTATCTACTTCCACTTTCCCTCACCTTCCGTAATGGTCAGGTACTTGTTTATCGGTAGCTCGGTGAACCGCTCTACCTTGCCGCTCGGCTGCGGCCACTGAACTTCGACCCAATCGACTTTCGTGCGCTGGCCGAGGCCCAGCACGACGCGCGGATCGTGGGATGCGAGGTAGCTCCCGCCGCCGACTTTCCACACGGTGCGTTGGAGGTCGCCGGCTTGGTACGTGATCTTCGCGCCGACGGCGTCGCGATTCGCTTTCGTCCCGACCAAGCGCAGGCCAAGCCAGTGGTTCTGCCGCCCGGCGTTATTGCGCAGCAGGATGGGCGCAGCGTCGTTGACGGTGATGAGCGCGTCGACGGAGCCGTCGTTATCGAAGTCGCCGAGGGCGAGCGCGCGCGCGGCGAGATTCTTTTGAAAGACGGGGCCGCTTTCCGCGCTGACGTTCCGCCATACCCACCCTTCGCTCCGCTCAGGATGGGGCACCCGCTCTTTTCCGGTGTTGGCGCTCCGCCAAGCAGGTCCTTCGTTGCGGAAGAGGAGCAGCGGTTCGGCGTAGCTGAGCTCAGGCATGCGGCGGCCGACCATCGTGTCGGGGTGGCCGTTGGCGAGCAGCAAGTCGAGGTTGCCATCGTTGTCGTAGTCGAAAAACTTCAGTCCCCAGCCGCTGAGCAGGCGCGTAGCAGCGGCGAGACCGGTGGCGGGCGAGACGTCATCGAACGTCTCATCTTTGTTATTGCGATAAAGCGAGTAGGTCTCGTGGTCGACGTTCGAAACGAAGAGGTCGAGCCAGCCATCGTTGTTGTAATCGGCGGCGTCGACGCCCATGCCGGAGCGCGCCAGTCCCATGACGTTGTAGGCGACGCCGGCGAGCGCGCCGCTCTCGGTGAACTTGCCCTTGCGATTCAGGAAGAGGAAGTTCGCGACCTTGTCGTTGGCGACGAACAGGTCCTGCCAGCCATCGTTATTGACGTCGGCCGCGACCACCCCCCACGCTTTGCCGAGCGCGCGCGCGATGCCCGTCTCCTTTGACACGTCGGTGAAGGTGCCGTCGCCGTTGTTGTGAAAGAGCCAGCTCGCCGCCGGCGGATAGACCGTGGGCATGCAGTAGATGCGCAGGTCGGGCGTACCGCAAGGCTTGTTGGCTGCCCTCGAGAACTCGACGAAGCGGCAGACGAAGAGGTCGAGGCGGCCGTCGTTGTCGTAGTCGAACCAGACGGCGCTCGTCGCCCAACCGGGCGCCGCGACGCCGGCCTTCGCCGTCACGTCAGTGAAAGTGCCGTCGCCGTTGTTGTGATACAGGATGCTGCGCGGATACTGCGTGACGTAGAGATCGGGCAGGCCGTCGTTGTCGAAGTCGCCGACGGCGACACCCATGCCGTAGGCGTTGCCCGCGACACCGGCTTTCGCGGTGACGTCAGTGAATGTGCCGTCGCGATTGTTGCGATAGAGCGCGTTGCGCAACGGCTGCGCGGGCTGGAAGAAATCGCACGGACCGCTGTTCACCAGGTAGATATCCATCCAGCCGTCGTTGTCGTAGTCGAGGAAGGCGGCGCCGGGACCTTCGGTCTCGGGCAGGTACATTTGCGGAGATAGGCCGGCGGTGTGACGCCACGTGATCTTGCTGGCGGAAGGAGGGATCTCTTCGAAGGCAGGCGGAGCAGAGTTCCCACCCTGTCCCGCCAAGAGCAGGCGGGACAAGGGTGGGGCACCCAGGCCGGCGGCGAGCAGGAGTAGAAAGTCGCGGCGCGATGCTTGCTGAAAGCTCATGGCCGGCGGATCGGGTTCGCTTCGACCAGACGCCGCTGCTCGGCGAGTTCGCGGTCGGCGGCGGCTTGTTTGCCGGTGCGCGCGTAGGCGGTAGCAAGCTGATAGTGGCCGGCGGGATCGCCGGGATCGAGCTTCACGTAACGCTCGAGCGGCGCGACGGCTTCAGCAAAGCGACGCGCGGCGTTCAGCGACATGCCAAGGGCGAGGAACGCTTCGACGAAGCCGGCGTCCATCTTCGCGGCGGCGGTGAAGTGCTGGATCGCCGGCTCCCAGTCGCCCGCGAGGCGCGCGATCTCGCCAAGCCCAAATTCAGCGGCGGCATTGTTGGGTGCGACCTTGAGTTCTTCGTTCAGCTCCTGTTTGGCTTCGTCATTCTGCGGCGGATTCTTCTCCAAGAGCAGGCGCGCGATGCGGAAGTGCAGCTCGGGCAGCTTGGGGTCTTCCGTCAGCAGCTTGCGGTATTCGGTGATGGCGTCGTCGGCTTTGCCTTGCGATTCGAGCGCTTCGGCATTCAGCTTGCGCATCGGCACGGAGTCGGGCGCGGACGCGGCGAGCTGCTGCGCGGACTGGTCGGCCAGCTGCGAGAAGAAGTGCGCAGACTGATAGAGGACTTCCGGATCGTTCGGGTAGGCGCGGCGCAGCGTGGCGAGGATCTCGAGCGCGTCAGGCAGGCGCTGCAATGCCATGGCGCAGCGGGCGCCGACCAGGCCGGCACGGTAGCGCAGTTTGTCCGCGGCCTGCTGCACGACGCGCCTAAGAACCGGCAGTGCTTCCGCGCAGCGGCCTTTTTCGGCGAGATCGAGGGCTTGCTGGGTGGAAAGCGCAGGCGGTGCGGGTTTGGCGGGCTGCGCGTACAGCGCGGTGACCAGCAAGAGCGATGCGATGTGGAGTCTCGCCATCGGTGGGCCGATTATAACGACACCCACACGAGCAAAGACGGCTCGTGCACCCTGGCACCCGGCCAATCTTGGGGAGAAAACCAAACCCGTAGATCCTTCGGCCAAAGGCAGGCCTCAGGATGACGACGCTGGGGTTGTTGTGACCCACACGAGCAAAGACGGCTCGTGTGGGGCACCCGGCTAACTTTAAAAAGAAAACGAAACCCGTAGATCCTTCGGCCAAAGGCAGGCCTCAGGATGACGACGCTGGGGGTTGTTGCGATCCCACCCTGGCAAAACCGACCAGGGTGGGGCACCCGGCCTCGTGGGGACCCCGGAGGCACCCGGCTCGCGTGGCTACCTCTTCCCAGACGAGCAACGAACGCTCGTGTGGGGCACCCAAGAACTGAGATTGTCGGGCGATCCACACAAAGAGACGTTGCAAGCAACGTCTCTACTGTCAGGTCGTGATCGCGCCTTAGCGCGTGCTGAAGCGGAACACCGTCTCGGTGTGATATTTCTGGCCCGGCTTCAATTCGGTCGAGGGGAACTTGGGCTCGTTGGGTGAATCCGGGAAGTGCTGCGTCTCGAGGCACAGGCCGGAGCGATGGGCGTAGATCTTGCCGTCTTTGCCGTGCGCCGTACCATCGAGGAAGTTGCCGGAGTAGAACTGCACGCCCGGCTCGGTGGTCAGGACTTCGAGCAGACGTCCGGTCGAGGCATCGTAGAGTTCGGCGGCGGTGGCAAGCTTGCCACTGGTCGAATCGAGCACGAAGTTGTGGTCGTAGCCCTTGCCGCGGCGTAGCTGTTCGTTGTCGGCCTCGATGCGCGCGCCGATCGCCGTGGCTTTGCGGAAGTCGAACGGCGTGCCGTCGACCGATGCGAGTTCACCGGTCGGGATGAGCGTGTCGTCCACCGGCGTGTAACGCGAGGCGTTGAGCTTGAGCTCGTGTTTCAGGATGGCGCCGCTGCCGGCGCCCGCCAGATTGAAATAGGAGTGGTTCGTTAGGTTGACGACGGTGGGCTTGTTGGTGGTCGCCGAGTATTCGATGTGCAGCGCGTTCTGCGCGACCGTGTAGCGCACGGTCGAGGTCAGGGCGCCGGGATATCCCATCTCGCCGTCTTTGCTCACGTAGGTCAGCTCGACGCCGTTCGCGAGTTGCTTGGCAGTCCACACATGCTTGTCGAAGCCGATGTCGCCGCCGTGCAGCGAGTTCGGTCCATTGTTGGTGGGCAGCGAATACTGCTTCCCTTCCAGCGTGAACTTCCCTTTCGCGATGCGATTGCCGTAACGGCCGACGACGCCGCCGAAAAAATTCGGATTGCCGGCGAGGTAGCCATCGAGCGTGGGGAAGCCGAGCACGACGTCGGCGACTTTGCCGCTGCGGTCGGGCACTTTGAGCGAGACGACGATGGCGCCGTAGTTGGTGATGCGCGCTTCCATCTTGCCGTGGGTCAGGGTGTAGATGTCGACGGCCTGGCCGTCTTTGGTCTTGCCCCAGGCTTCTTTCTTTACGGCTGGCTTGACGGCGGCTTGGCTAGTCATCGCGACTCCCAGCAGGACGAGACAGCATAGGACTTTCATGGACCACGTGCCTCCGCGTGCGGAACGGTGAGAATAGTCGCAGCTTTCGCTGAATACTATATCCAATTTAGAATGCGCGCTCACTCGCGCATCTCGGGCGCGCATAAATAAGGATGGGTCAGGGATGAAGGATCGGCGGGAAGTCCTGAAGGTGATGAGCGCCGTAGCCGCTGCGTCGGTGCTGCAACCGGTAGCGCGCGCGATCGCGACCGGAGTGCAGGTCGCCGGGCACGACGTGAATGTGTACACAACGAACGTCAGCCCGCACTGTGTGCGGATCACGGTGGCGGAGAATCGTGCGGAAGCAGCGAAGCAGCTTGCTGAGGACAACGCAGTGGTTCTGCCGCTCGCACCGGCGAGCGCTGCCGCGCCGCGCGGTCTGAAAGTCACGCAGCCGGAGCCCCTTAGCTTCGCGATCGCGGACAACACCGGGCGCGTGATCCAAACGTTGCGCGTCGATGCGCAGACCGGCGCGATCCATTTTTCGCTGGGCAAAGGCGCGGTGCTCGGCATGGGTGAAGGCGGGCCGCAGTTCGATCGCCGCACCGCCGGCCAAATCGATCGCATGCGCAGCGGCCAGGGTGGCTATCGGCTGCGCACGCACGGTGGGCGCGTGCCCATCCAGTGGCTGATGAGTACGGCAGGCTGGGCGCTGTACATCCACCAGCCGCTCGGCAGTATCGATCTGACGGGCGAAGAAGGTGTGTTCACGCTGCCGGAACCGGGAGGTCCTGGCACGCGCCCGAACGCGACGCCCACCTCGCCGTTGCCGATCGATCTGTTTGTGGTCGATGCAGCGGATCCCGCGCGTGCGCTCGGTGAGTATGCGCGCATCACGGGCAAACCGGAGATGCCGCCGCTGTGGTCGCTGGGCTACCAGCAATCGCATCGCACGATCACGACGCAGGACGTCTTCGACGTGGCGAAGACGATGCGCGAGAAGAAGCTGCCGTGCGACGCGCTGATCTATCTCGGCACCGGCTTCTGTCCCTCCGGCTGGAACACCGACAACGGCGAGTTCACGTTCAACCCGAAGGTCTTTCCCGACGCGGCCGCGATGATCCGGCAACTGCACGACGAGCATTACAAGGTCGTGCTCCACGTCGTGCTCGAAGGGCGGCGCCTGAGCGGCGCTGTCGACGAACCGTGCGCCGCAGCGCCGCTGCCGAGCGGCCGCACGCCGGACGGCCGCTGGCCCGACAACCGGGAAGTGAGCTGCTACTGGCCGGTCCACAAGCCGCTGGTGGATGCCGGCGCCGACGGCTGGTGGCCCGACCAGGGCGACGGTCTCGACGCGGCGTCACGGCTCGCGCGTATCCGCATGTACTGGGACGGCCCGCGCAAGTGGAGACCGAACGAGCGACCGTACGCGCTGCATCGCAACGGCTACGCCGGCATGCAGCGCTACGCGGGATTCCTGTGGTCGGGCGACGTGTACTCCACGTGGGAGACGCTGCGCACGCACGTTCCCGATGCCATCAATACCGGGCTGAGCGGCATCCCGTACTGGGGCACCGATACCGGCGGGTTTGTCCCGACGAAGGAATTCACCGGCGAGCTGTACGTGCGCTGGTTCCAGTTCAGCGCGTTCTGCCCGCTCATGCGCTCGCACGGACGCACGTGGAAGCTGCGCCTGCCGTGGGGATGGAACACCGGCGAGCTCGGGCCGAATGAAGTCGCAACGTACGGCGACGCGTCGAATCCCGATGCGAGCGAGCTGCACAACGCCGAGGTCGAGCCCATCTGCAAAAAGTATCTCGAGCTGCGCTATCGCTTGCTGCCGTATCTGTACACCGCGGTGCGCGAGTCGCATGACACTGGGCTGCCGATCATGCGCGCGCTGTGGCTGCACTATCCGCAGGATGCGGCGTCAGCGATGCGTGGGGATGAGTATTTGTTCGGCCGCGACATTCTGGTTGCGCCGGTCGTGGAGAAGGGCGCGACGACGCGCACGGTGTATCTGCCTCCGGGGGATTGGTACGACTTCTGGACGGAAGAGAAGATTGGGGGCGGGCGCGAGGTCACACGTAATGTCGATCTCGGGACTACGCCGCTCTACGTGCGCGCGGGCGCGGTGATTCCCTTCGCGCCGCTGCGGCAGTACACCGCGGAAAAAGTCAGCGGGCCGACGACGCTGGTGGTCTATCCCGGTCCCGATGCGGCGTACACGCTGTATGAAGATGACGGCCAGAGCTTCAACTATCGCAACGGCGAGTGGATGAAGACGGAATTCCACTACGACGGAAGGAAGCTCTCGGCGCGGTTGGCGCCGGGGTCGAAGATGCTGGCGCCAGCGAAGCGCGAATACGAAGTGCGCGTGGCCGGTTCGCAGGAGAAGAAGCCGTTCGTGTTCAGGGGTGCCGCGGTAAGCGTCGCGTTGTAGCTAGCGCCGATACACGGTGGTCCGCGGATGGAAGTTGCGCCAGTCGAACCAATAGTCCTTGAGCACGCCGACCGGCTCGAGACAGGTCCCTTGCGCGGGCCCGGACGTGGCGCAGCCGCGGAAGTTCCAGCGGCTGGAGGTCGCGGCGTCGGTGAGTGACCACTCGCCGCTGATTTCCCGAGAGGACGCTTCGCGGAAGAACTGCGTTTCTTTACCCTGCACTCGGCTGATGAAGGCGCGGATGGATCTGCCATCCGGACCGGCGACGAGCACGACGGGCGTTTCGCCGACGCGGTCCTGCACGACCTTCGCGTCCAGCACGCGGGTTGACGGCCAGGCGCGGCTCGCATTGCCGAGCTGAGCACCGAGAATCAGTTCGCGCGGCTCGACGCCGGACTGCGGGAAGTCGAGCACGGTGCGCGCCTTCGCCATTCGCACATCCCAATCTTTCGGTGCGTACTGCTTGGCAAATTCGCCGACGGGCTGGAGCACCGTGCCCTGCGGCTGCTCGTCACGGAAGAGCGCGAAGGTGGTCTCGTCGGTGCTCAGCAATTCCAACGCGGTACCGCTAAGAGGTCCGGAGATGGCGCGCCCCGTGACCTGCTGCCAGTAGCTGCCGGTCTCCTCGTCGCGCATCAGGAAATTCTGGTTGTTGATGCCGGCGAGGCGGAAGGTGAGCGTCTTCCCCGCTGCCGTTCGTCTCCACACCAGACCGGTGTGACAGAGCGTTCAATACGTGGCGACGAGCGGCACGCCTCCCACCGTGTCATTCACCAGGTGGTGATACGCCATGATGCGCACGGGGTACGCGCGACACTCCTTTCCGACGCGCGCGATCAGCACCATGTCGTCGGGATCGAGCTTGGCATCCGTGGCAGCGACGAACTGCGGCGCCGGGTTGGGATGGAACATCAGCTCGAAGTAGTTGACGCGCGCGAGGGCTGCGACTGTGCCGAGCAGCAGCACGACGAAATACGCACCGGCGCGCTGCCACCAACGTCCACGCTCGTAGAAAGAGAGCACCGCGCCGCCAACGAAGATAGCGAGCGTAGCGAGCGGCGACCAACGTTTGAGCGCGAGGGACAGCAGTAGCGCTGTCTGGTCCTGCGCGCGGAAGGGCTGGATGATAAATGCCGGGTAAAGCAACAAGACGAGGCTGGCGACGAAGAGAACGAACAAGCAACGCAATCGGCGACTACTCGTCATAATGAAAGCAACTCATAACAGAACAGCATCGTGACTATAGGGATGCTTCGACTGCGCGCGCGGCTTGCTGTCGCAAGCCACTCGCTCCGCTCAGCATGACATTCTTCTTTCTCTTGCCGTCACTTCGCGCTGACGCGCAGCATCACGACGCCGTGGTTCGGCACGGTGGCGGTGAAGGCTTCGCCCGCCACTTTAACGTCGGCGCGCTGCCACAGGTCGCGCGCCTTCTTGGCTTTCTTCGCGAGGCCGAGGTCAGCCCACTTCACGCTCATCTCTTTCGGTTGGTCGCCGCGGTTGAACAGACCGACCGCGACATCGCCACCCCGAAGAGGGCGCGTCACGATGACCTGTTGTGCGTCGGCGGCGGTGAGCTGTTTGGGCGGCTTGCCGTCGGGGTCCTGGTCGACGGCGATGACCTCGCGGTTCATGAGGATCGATTTGGTCTCATCGGTCATGGTGCGCAGGTCGTTGCCGGCGAGCAGCGGCGCGGCGAGCAGCGACCACAGGCTCATGTGCGTGCGGTATTCGTCGCCGGTCATGCCACCGTTGCCGATCTCCAGCATGTCAGGATCGTTGAAGTGGCCGGGCTGCGTAGCCGATGAGATGTCGAACTGGCGCAGGTTGCCCTGGATGGCGGCGCCGAAGCCGATGCGGTCCAGCGATGGCCAGCGATCGCTGATGTCGCCGGTGGTGCGCCACAGATTGCCGCCGACTTTCGGTCCCCACTCCCACACTTTCTGCCAACCGTATTCGCAGAGGCTGTAGACGATGGGGCGGCCGGACTTGAGCAGCGCGTCACCCATCTTCTGGTAGACCGCCTGCATGGTTGGCGCGTCGGGGTTGGGATAGGGACCGCTCGCGCTGCACCAGTCGTACTTGAGGTAGTCGAAGCCCCAGGCGGCGAATTGTTTCGCGTCCTGCTCCTCGTGGCCATAGCTGCCTTCGTAGCCGGCGCAGGTCTTCGGTCCAGGTGACGAGTAGATGCCGATCTTGAGGCCCTTGGAGTGGACGTAGTCGGCGAGCGCCTTCATGTCGGGGAACTTTTTGTTGGTCGTCATGTTGCCGTTGGCGTCGCGACCGAGCTCCCAGGTGTCGTCGATGTTGACGTAGATGTAGCCCGCATCCTTCATGCCGCTGGAGACCATCGCGTCGGCGACGCCGCGCACGGCGGCGTCATCGATGCGGCCGGCGAACTTGTTCCAACTGTTCCAGCCCATCGGCGGCGTGCGGGCGAGGCCGTTGTCGCGTACCTGATGCAGTTCGGGCAAAGGGAGGGGCTTCGGCGGCAGCATGGCTTCGCGCGAGCTGCGCTCGGCGGTGCCGCTCTGTGGATCGCGGCCGGGCGTGGAGGAGGTCAGTGTGATCTTGTCACCCGCGACGGAGCCATCGTAGGTAACGAGTACTGGCTGTTGCGGATTGCCGGTGGGGACGACGAAGTGGATCTTGCCGTCCTTGATCGTGCCCTCGTTGATTGCGGGCGGGCGCTGGCCTTGCAGGAAGCTGCCGGTCAGCTTCTCGCCTTCCTGCTTCAATTCGAAGAAGCGCTCACGGAAGGTGCCGTCTTGTTGCGCCTGGCCGCTCGGATCGCGGTAGGTGTTGGGCGTACGCAGCACCCAAATGCCGCTGACGTCGCTTTGCGCGGCGACGTGAGAAACAGACGAGACAAGTAGAACGATGACGACAAGGCACAGCGGGACTTTCTTCATGATGGCTCCTCGGCTCACGAGAGGATGTTGTAGCAGAAGGGAGGGAAGTCTGTCAGTCGGTCGGCTTCCCGCGCTAACTCCAGTGCCGACGAAGGCCCCACGTCTGCGCCAAAACCGCGCAGACATGGGGCACCGGCAGATGTGGGCCACCGCGCCCGAGCGACCCTCGTCAGACACCCACACGAGCAAAGAACGCTCGTGTGGGGCACCCATGAACTGAGGGTGGTGTGGGCCACTAGCGTCAGATTCCCACCCTGGCAAAACCGGCCAGGGTGGGGCACCCGACAGAACCACCGCAGTCTGTCAGTGTGAGCGGACCAGCTCCGCCAGATAGTCGGGTTTCGACGAGTCGCGCACCAGGCGCGGATACGCTGGGCCGGCGCGCGCTTCGATGGTGCAGGTCTTGTAGTAGTCGTCGGCGAGGACGAGCAAGCGGATAGGCGCGCGCGTCGCCATGGCGTCGGCGAGCACGTCAGAGGAATAGACGCGATCGTTCACCGCGGCGAGCTTCATTCCCGGCCGGATACCGGCTTTGAACGCCGGACCATCGTAAAGCGCGTCGGTGACCGTGCCGTCGCTACCGAGCGAGAGGCCGAGCGTGTACACCGTGCTCGAAACGCCGCGCGAGCTGCGCGGCGTGCGAGTGGGCTCGTCGGTGAATTCCAGTTTCCAGCCGCTGGCCTCGATGCTCGCCACCGGCGCGGCCGCCGAGGTGGAGTTCAGGCGTTCTTCGATCAACTTGCGCCAGTCATACTCCGAAAGACGTTGCAACAGACGTACGAGATCATCGAGCGTGTAGCCTTTGATCTCCGCGCCGCGATTCTCGCCGCCGTAGAACGCGCGCAGAAAATCTTCGATCGAGGCTTTGCCGCCGCTGAGCTCGTGGAGCTTGGCGGCGACCTCGAGCCACAGCAGCTCACCTTCTTCGTAATAGTCGGAGCCGCGGCGCCAGTTGGTCCAGCCGCCACCGCCGCCGCCCGCACCACCGCCACCGGCGACGGCCACGGCGGTATCGAGCAGCGGACGCCAGGTGCGGCCAGGACGGCCGAGTCCGAGGCTCGCCACCGTGGTCGCGAGCGATTGGCGATAATCGTCGGCGGTCCACATGCCGCTGCGCGCGGCGAGCAGGTTGCCGAGGAACGACGTGTTGCCTTCGTAGACCCAGAGCAGATCGGTCTCGAGCGGCGCCTGATAATCGGGCACGACCTGGTTCGCCGGACGGCGGAATTTGCCGCTCCACGAGTGCGCGAACTCGTGCGCGAGCAGCCCGCCGACCTCGCGTGCGGCGCCGGGACCGAGGAAGACGCGCTCCCCGAGGCGGCTCTCGTTCGATTCGTGATGTTCGACGCCGAAGTGCGCGGTGCGATCGCTCAGCACGAGCAGGAAGTTGTACTTCTTGTAGTGGCGCGCGCCGAACAACTTGCCCGATTCCGCGACGACGCTCGTGAGGCCACGCTGCACATCGGGCGGCATGGCGAGCGCGGCTTCGCTTTCGGCGACGACGTCGATCTCGTGGTGGATGGGCTCGCCGGCGGGCGTCAGGTCAAAGACGCGGTAGTACTCGCCGGCGACGAGCGGCGAATCGATGAGATAAGAAAGCGTGACGGGCTCGAATTCGATCGCGTCAGCCGCTTGGCGTGCCACCGGCAGTGCCGTGCCGAACTTCCATTGCGCCGGCAGCCGCAGGGTCGTTTTGCAGGTGAGTTGTGCTGCCGGGACTCCAGCGGGATACAGCACGACCTGGTACCAATTCAGCGCCAGCCATTTCGCCGTCGCCGAGCCGCCCGCGGGTCCACCAGCGCCGGCGAGAAAATCGAACGCGACATCGAGCGTGCGCGTGCCGGCGGGAACATTGACGTGAAATCGGAAGACATCGCGCAGGTCGCGGCGCCACGGGACTTCGGTCGTTCCCCCGGTCGTTCCCCCGCTCGCGCCCGCGGTCACGTGCAGACCGGTGACGCTCGCGATCGGCCCCCCTGGCTGGTGCAGTCCGGGTATCCACTTCGGGTAATACAACGTGAGCGGTCCGGGCGCGACGGGCAACTGCTCGCGCACATGGATGACTTTGAGCGGCGCTTCACGCGCGTCGACTTGGAGTGTGATGGTCTGCGCGTGCAGTGATGCCGCGAGAAGCAGGAGTGTTCCTGCGCTGACAACGAAGGGCTGATTTTTTCTTGAGTTCACAGCAGTTCACCAATCGGCGTTTCGTATACATTATCCGGATTGCCGAGTCCAGCGGAGGCTCCTTGAGCGACGACAATAATAAAGATGCAGGGCGCGTTGATCCTTCGCGCCGCGATTTTTTGGCGGCGTTCACGGCAGTGTCGGCGGCCGCGCTGGGACCGAGTGCATTAGAGGTAGGGGCTAAAGCCCCGGAGTTTTTTTCGTCGCCTAACGGAGGCCTGAAAGCCTCCTCCACCCAAGCGCGGACGACGGCTCCGCGCTACTCCGGCAAGGGACGATTTGTCGCGATCCAGGTGGGCGCGCGGTCGTTCGTGGATGAAGGCGTGGACCGAGTGCTCGACGATCTGCAGACGAAGGGCAGCGTCACCGTCGTGATGCCGGCGGTCTTCACCTACGGAACCGGGCTCGCCGGCCGGCAGGTGCGCAGCAATCCGTTGCCCGACCACGGGGTGCAGGAGTACGACCAAGTCCAGGGCGGCAGCTATGCGCGGCTGCACGATGAGTTCGCGAAGGGTTCCGTGATCCCGAATGCGCGCGCGCCGGAGCTGGGAGAGTTCGACATCCTGGCCGACGTCATTCCCAAAGCAAAAGCGCGCGGCATGCAGACGTACGCGCTCTTCGAGGAGGCCTACAACCCGCGGCTGATGCCGAACTTCGAGAAGATCGCGGAAGTCGACATGAGCGGCCGCGTGGGCGGCAGCACGTGCTTCAACAATCCCGACGCGCGCAGTTTCTTGGCCGCGCTGGTTACGGATTGGTTCAAGCACAACGACCTCGACGGCCTGATGTGGGAGTCGGAGCGGCAGGGGCCGCTGAACAACGCTATCGGCGCGCACTTCGGGCGCTTCACCGGCGGAGCTTTCATCGGCTGCTTCTGCCAGCATTGCGTGACGAAAGCGAAAGCGCAAGGGATCGACGTGGAGCGCGTGAAGGCCGGCTTCACCGCGTTGCAAGCGTGGGTGAAGCAGACGCTCGCCGCGCCTCCGACGCAAAGCGGAACGTTCATGCAGTACTGGCGCGTCCTGATGGAGTATCCGGAGCTGCCGCTGTGGCAGAAGTTCTGGTTCCGCAGCCAGGAAGAGGTCTATGCCCTGCTCTACAGCACGGCGAAGCAGATCAACCCGCGGGCGCAGATCGGGTGGCACATCATGCACCTGGTGACGATGAGCCCATTCTTCCGCGCCGAGCAGGATTACGCGCGCCTGGCAAACGCGGCCGACTACATCAAGCCGTGCCCGTACAACAACTGCGCCGGGCCGCGCTTTGCGCAGTACATCCGCAACGTGCAGTCCACGGTGTTCCGCGATTGCACGCCGCAAGAGGTGCTCGCGCTGCACTATCGGCTGCTCGGTTACGAGAATGAGCCAAACCTCGAGCAGTTGCCGACGGCGGGCATGACCGCCGGCTATGTGGCATCGGAGACGAAGCGAGCGCTGGCCGAGGTGAAGGGCGCGGTGCCGATCTATCCGGGGATCGATATCGACATTCCCACCGCAACGACGGAGAAGCGCACGCAGCCGAGCGATGTAAAAGCAGCGACGCTGGCGGCGTTCCGCGCAGGTGCTCCGGGCGTGGTGCTGTCGCGCAAGTATGCCGAGATGCGGTTGACGAATGTTGCGGGCGCAGGCGAGGCGCTGCGTGAGTTGGGATCCGCATGAGTGCTTTGACTTCCCTTTCCGCGGTCGCCATGGCGCGGGCTGTCCGCGCGCGCGAGCTCTCGCCCGTGGAGCTGGTGGATGCGCACCTGGCGCGCATCGAGCAACTGAATCCGGCGCTGAATGCGTTTGTGCACATCTGCGCTGATGAGGCACGGCAAGGGGCGCGTGCGGCGGAGCAGCG
>CAYWSH010000021.1:0-32374 GCA_964460655.1 uncultured Terriglobales bacterium
GCTTGGCGATCTCGACTTCGCCTTCGCGGGTGAGCAGCGGGACCGTGCCCATCTCACGCAGGTACATGCGGACGGGATCGTTCGTTTTTTCCAGCGCGCCCGGGCTGAGGTCGAGCTCGACTTCCTCGCCGGCCTCGGCCTGCTGGGCGGCTTCTTCGAATTTTTGCGACGGGAGCTTCGCCGGACCTTCGAGCACATCGATGCCCTGCGTGCCGATGGTGGTCAGCAGGTCTTCGAGGTCCTCAGGCGAATGGACGTCGTGCGGGATGAGGTCATTGACCTCGTTGTAGGTGAGGTAACCCTTTTCCTTGCCGACGTCGATGAGCTTTTTAATGTCGTCGAACTTATCTTCCAGAGCCAAAGCGGAATTCTCCCCTGCGTGCTCGCTCGCGCGGCGCCAACCCTACGTGTCTGATTTGCGGAACTCGGCGGGAATGGCCTGAGCGACTGCCCCACCAAGCCAACTACAGGCTTGTTGGGGACCCCGGCTCTCAAGCCAATCGCTGATTGTAACAGATGAAGGCCCGCCAGTCACACCCTGATCTGCGCAGCACGCCCTGAGGCTTAGATGGACCGGCGAGCCGGTTGGTTTCATTTTTTCCCCTCGCCCCCGTTTAGGCAAACCCGTAGATCCTTCGGCCAAAGGACGGCCTCAGGATGACGGACAAAAGCGAAACCCGTAGATCCTTCGGCCAAAAGAGGGCCTCAGGATGACATCGCTCTTAGTTTACGGTGGCGTCGAAGGCGGCGGTGTGGACGCGGCCGGCGCGCTTGTATTGCAGGAACAGGCGGTAGTGGCCGGGCTGCGGGAAGCCGTAGGGAAAGGAGATCTCGGGGTCGATGGCGTGGACCATATTGTGGGACGCGGCTCTGTTGGCGAGGTCAACGGCCGCCATGGGTACGGAGCCGGCGGGATGCAGATGGGCGAAGACGCTGAAATCGTCGCGCAGGACGACGAGGTGACCGGCCATTCCCATGTAGGCCTCGAGGTCAGAGGCGGGCTGGCCGGAGGAATCCAGGACGCGGAAGCGGAGGCGAAGTGGCTCGTTGACGCGCAGGGGAGTTTTTTCGTCGAGCCAGAGGACGTTCCCACCCTGTCCCGCCAAAGTCGGGCGGGACAAGGGTGGGGCACCCGACACGGGCGAGTCGCCCGTGTCCACACGACCTGAGATGGTCCACGCTGTGTCGTCGGGATCGAGTGGGCCAGAGGCGGCGGGGACCGCCGGCAGGTCGAGTTCGGCGACCTGCGTTTCCGGAAAGCCGGTGCCGTGCACGATGTCGGCAAAGAGGCGGTACTTCCCTGCCGGCAACGGCGGCAGCGATTGAGTGAAACGGGAGCCAGCGGTGCTTTCGGGCTGGCCATCAACCATGAAGACAAGATGGTTGGCGTCGGCGCGCTGCGGATGGAGATGGGCAAGGGCGTCGAGGGCGGGCTCGCGGACGAGGAAAAGATGCACGAGGTGGCCGTGGTCAGGGACGAGGTCGTCGAGGCGGATGCGCTCGGCCCAGCCGCCGCCGTTGGGATTGCGTAGCTGCAGGACGAGCGTTGCCGGTGGACGGAGCAGTGCGTTCATCCGCGGCAGCCGGTAGAGCGTGCGGGCGTTGTCGCCAGCTTCAACGCTCCACCAGAGATTTCCCAGCGAAACGATCGTTACGAGAATGACGGCAGCGGCGAGCATGGCCCAGCGCGCATGGCGCGTGGCACGCACGGGCAGAGGCGCGCCGGGCGGCAGCTTGGCTTCGCGGAAAGCAGCGCCGATGATGGCGAGCAAGCCCGCAAAGAGCAGCACACCCAGCGCCGCGAGGAGCATGCCCATGGCGCGCGTCATGGGGCGCTGAATGATCGCGGTAGCGGCGATAGGGACACCGACTTTGGCGGTGCCCTGTTCGCCGGTGAGTTCGACGTCGACCTTCCAGGCGCCGCGCATCATGATCCAGAGTGAGGCGCGGAAGACATCGGGCGAACCCGCAACCGGTGTGGCCACGTCGGGCACGGGAGCGAGTTCGGCGCCCTGGCCCTGGATGCGCATGGGGACGACACGGACGCTCTGCACGGAGCCGGAGAGGACGCGGACTTCGATGTCGGCGACGCCGGGGACGACCTGCGGCATGCGAACGACAGTAAGGATGCGGTAGGGACCGGCGGCGCTTTCGAAATAGACGTCGGGTGAGCCGACGTGGGCGGACAAGGCAAAAGGAAAAAGGCAAAGGGCAAGAAGGAGGAGTCCCACCCTGTGGGCCAAGATCGGGCCCACAAGGGTGGGGCACCCGCTTCCTTCTCCCTTTCTGAAGAAACTTGTTTCCTGGCCGGAAAGCGAAGGACGGCGTCGTGACGCCAGCGTGCGCGGGATCCTTCGGCCAACAGAGGGCCTCAGGATGACGGTGCTGATTTTTTCTAATCCACTCACATCACGCTGCATGGAGCGAAACCCGTAGATCCTTCGGCCAACAGAGGGCGCCTTCCTTTCTGTCGCCTCCGGCTCCAAAACCGCTGGAGAGTTTTTCTGGCGCAGCAAGACTCGAGGCCTTCCAACGCGCTCCGCGGCCTGCACCGGCCGCTCCGCTATCTGCTCAAGGTTCCCTTCACTGAGTTTTTCGTTGGTGCTGAGTGTCATCGCTGCACCGTGCGGAACCAGGCGCCCAGGCGGAGAGCGAGGCGGCTGGTGAGGATGGCGGTGGCAAGCGCGATCGCCATTCCCTGCCAGAACTCGAGCGCAGTCTTTTCCCAGGGGAAGAACTGGGGCACGACGGCAGGGCTCTCGGGTGGGACGAAGTACATGCGGTAGTGCGTGCCGAAGATCCAGTTCGCCGACGCGGGCGACATCAGGAAGTTCGCGAAGGGCCATTGCGCGGTGAGCAGCGCCACGAGGAACAGCGGGCCGAGGGTGAGCGCCTGCCGCCATCCGGGCCAGGCCTGGATGCGCGGCCAAGCGAGGTCGAACACCACGGCCGGAACGATGACGAGGAACGGAAAGCCGAGCGGCACCATGTAGGGCACATGTTGGTAGACGGGGCTGAGTTTTTGCGCGGCCGGGAAGAGCGGCAGCACCCACTCCTGCGTGAGTGAAAGCGCGGTATAGACCGAGGCGACCAAGGTGCAGGCCCAGCGGCGTTCGGAGACGCGGCGCACCACCAGCAGATCGACCGGGAACGGCACGGCGAGCGCGCGGTAGAAGATGGCGCTGTGCATGAGGGCGCGATTCGAGAGCTCGATGAGGTCGGACTGCACCCCGATCATCAAAAAACCGACGGTGACGAGGAAGACGGTCTCGATGCGGCGGGCGAGCTCGGGCGTAGCGCGGTTACGCTGCGCCATAGTGAGCAGGATGCCGCCGACGATGATGCCGGCTGCGCCCATAGCGAGCACGGTGTGCGGCGGGCTGAGCACTTTGACGTCGAGGCCGTACGCTTCGTGCCACCAGTTGTCGAAGGGCGCGGAGGTGAGCATGGCGAGCGCTCCCCAGCCGCACAGGAACGCGCCGAGTGGCGCGCGCAAGCCGAAGACGCCGACGGAAGCGGCCCGCAACTCGCGGTCATTCCCGAAGGTGGCGCGCGCGATGAGATAGACGGACGTGAGGCCGCCGATGGCCGCGCACAACTGAATAAGGAGGTGGGGCGGCGTCCAGAAGGTGTCGCGGCCGACGGAGATGTGCCAGGAAATGTCCCAGAGCGAGCCGGTAGCGACGCTGGCGACGGCCAGCGCAGACGTCCAGACGACCCAAGGCAGGCGCTCCATCTGAGGACGCGGAAGGGCCGTTTCGGTAGCGACGGCGGTGGCCATGGCTCGGTTGGCGGTAATGCCCATTCTCGTCGAGAGTAATGCCTACCGGGGAAAAAAACTTGGCCTCCGGCCGCCGGATGGGTGCATCCTAACGGTAACAAGTGAACAGACCCCGGGCGAAAGGTGCTGGAACTCGGCGGATTTCAGAAATACAATGAGCCGCAGGTGAACTGGGACCCCACAGATTCGGAATCCACGCAGACCATGCCGGCGACGGCACTGCTCGACCCGCTGCCGCATCCGAATCTTTCCGCCGACATCAATCACAACATCGTGCAGTCGGAGATCGAGGGCGGCGTGCATCTGCATCGCGTGCCGGAAGGCACCATACTGATCGTGCAGACGCGCAACCACGAGTACCGCCTGGTACACAAAGGTCGCGGTGAAGTGCTGATCAGCGGGCATCCGGAGTTCTGCCCCGCGCCGGTGTCGGTGCGCGTGGCCGGCTCGACTTGGGGCGGCTCGATGCTGAAGCGGCGCTTCATCGGCCGCGGCATGCACCTGGAGTTCTGGGACCCGACGCAACGCCGTCCGATCTTGACGTCGCGCATCGTCGCGATACGGGAAGTCGGGCTGGCAGGGGCTTAGTCCTTCGTCTCTCCGCTTTACAACCACACTCATCGTTGAAGAGTTCGCAACGGCTTCGTGGCACACGCATGCATGGGTCGTTCGATTGCGTGGCGCTCTTGGGCGCCACTCCGCTCAGGATGAGCGGTGCTTTCTGTTCGTCAAGCTACGCGAAGCAGCATCGTGGTGATAGGGATACCTCGACTGCGCTCAGGATGACACTGAGGGCGGATCGACATCGCTCGGCGGACCTCATTCAGCTCTGATCGGTGCCTAGCAGGCGTAGAATACTTCCCTCTTCGGGACGGCGTGGTTTGCCGTGGTGTGGTTCGTGAGTCTGGGTTCAGCAAGACGGATCGTGATCATCGTCAGCCTGCTGTTCGCGCGTGCCGCGGCGCAGCCGGCGCCGGCGGCGCAGTCGTTCGCACCGAGCGGCGACATCCCGAAAGAATTCACCATCCAGAAGGCCATCGATGAAGTGACGATGGTCTTCACGGTGCGCGACCGCCACGGGCGCTTCGTGAGCGGGCTGACGCAGACCGACTTCGACATACAGGACCGCGGGCAGGCGCCGAGTCGCATCTCCTTCTTCCAGAACCATACGGACCTGCCGCTACGGATCGCGGTAGCGATCGACGTGAGCGGGTCAGTGTCGTCGCGCGTGAAGTACGAAGCGAACGTGGCGAAGTCTTTTCTGGAGCGCGTGGTGCGGCCGAGCGACCAGGCCTACGTGTTGCCGTTCAACTACCGGCACCTGGTGCTCGGCGACCTCGGCCGCGCGCCGGACGACGTGCTGCGCATGCACAAAGCACAGCCCACGGCGGGCACCGCGGTGTGGGACACGGTGATCGCGGCGGCGAAGCTGTTGAGCGACGCGCCCAGCGAGGAGCGCCACCGCGATGTGCTGCTGCTGATCACGGACGGCGAGGACAATGCGAGCAAGGCATCGTTCGACACCACGATGCAGACGGTATTGAACAGCGGAGTGGTCGTGCTGGTGCTCTACACCGGAGGAAGCAATAGCCAGCCGCAATTGAAGCGGATGGCCGAGAGCAGTGGCGGCCGGATGTTCGATGGCGCCACGCTGCACGGCGTAGTGAACGGCCTGGCCAAGGCAGAACAAGAACTCAGAGGCCAATACGTGATGGCGTATCGCCCACCAGAGTTCCGCGCCGATGGTCATTTCCGGCCGGTGGAGATCAAAGCCCTGCCGAACGGGCTGACGGTGCGGGCGCGCAAGGGATATTACGCGGTGAGCGGTAGTCAGTAGGAGTGAGGAGTCAGGGACACGGGCGAGTCGCCCGTGTCCACCTGTCTTCATTCTTCTCTTCTCTTCTGCTCTCTCTCTCATTTCTCTTTTACTGTTCGCGTTCCTACTTGTTCGCGGGTAGCCTCCCGTAAAAGCCAGCGGCGACCTTGCTTCGGTCTTCGAGATCGAAGAGCGATTGGGCGGGCTGCGCGTCGCTTGCGTCGTTGACGGCGGTGGCGGCGAAGATGCGGATGCGGTCGTTGTCGGGCAGCGTGATGGTTTTCGCGCCGGCGGGCACGTCGAGCACATACGCGAAGAGGTACGAGTACGAGTACGGCTCGTTGGCGCCGTCGGAGTTGTGACGGTGCGACGCGTACCAGGCCAGCGGCGCGGTCTTGATGAAGCCGGGCTCGAGGCCGGCGTAGTCGGAGTGCAGGCGCGGGCCATTGCGGCGGATAGCGTCACGGATACGGCGCGCGCGCTGCGCTTCGGGCGACATGTCGCCGGCGGCGGGCTCGGGTGGCGGAGGCAGCTCGGTCTGGCGCCACTGGCGGACGTCCCATTGACCGATGAAGCCGCTCCAGTCCTGGATGTTGAGTTCGGTGGCGGCGTCACCGATCTTGAACGCGGCCTTGGCATCGCCCTCAGACGCGGCGGCAAGCAGCACGACGCGATTGAAACTGCCGCTGGGCAGGTTGATCGTCTGGCCGTGTGCGCTGACTGCGTTCGCTTTGTCGGTACCGGCAGGCGCGAGGTTGAAGCGCACGCCGTTGAATTCGAGTTCGCGCGGCAGCATCTCGGCGGGATACGCGCGGCCGATGCCGTCGAAACCGCCGACTGACGGACGATTGTCGGGCGTGGCGACGGTCTGGTCGTAAGCGAACGTGAGCGGCGTTGACTGGGGAGGCGCGGCCTTCGCGGTCGCGGGCGAAAGTCTGAACGCGAAGGTACGCGGCTGGTAAGGACCGAGCGACGTCACGATCTCGCCGGCGGTCGCGGTCGCTTCGCCGACGGGTTCTTCGGCGCCGTTGATCTCGCGCACTGATGTGACAGGCGCGGCGAATCCGATCTTCACGTTCGGCTGCGATTTGCCGTCGAGTTCGATGATGCGCACGACGTAGTCATCGCCCTGCTGCGCCTTCTTCAGCGCGAGGACGCGCACGCGCGGGTTGTTGACGCGCACCAGCGAGAACGATTTGCCGAGCGCGCCTGCGTGCTTGCCGCTGGTAAAAGCGATGAGCGGCTGGTTGAGGCGCCAGCCTTGCCAATCGGTCTGGCCCGCACGCCAATCGCCGGCGTGCGAGGTGAAACCGTAGCTGAATTCGTGGTGGCCCCAGTCCTGGGTGAGCTGGTCGTCGTAAGCAGTGCCGTTGCCGGGGCGGCCGTCTTCATGGTGGCCGAGGCCGGGCGTGCGGATGAGCGTGAGGCGTACGGTGTTGTCGTTGGGCTTGTCGGAGCCGTTCTTCGCGTCGGTGAGCAGCGTGACGCCGAAGGCGCCGGACTTGTTTGTGAGGTCGAGCCACTGGTGCGAGGCGACCTCGAACTTCTTTTCGTCGTTGTTGCCGCGCTGGATGGTACCGAAGTCCCAGTTGTAGGTGGCTTCGGGATTCGACGCGGTCAGCGGGAAGCTGGCCTTCAGGTTCGCCTCTTTCGTCTGCCAATCGATGACGTTGGCGAACTCGATGCGATCACCCGCGCTGCCGGCGGCGAGGCGGATGGTCTGGACGAACTTCGAGCCTTCGGTCTCGCGCTCGATCTCGACGGCGACGCGCACCGGACCGCTTTCGACGACGCGGATCTTCGCGGGGCCACTGACGTAAGCACGCGGCGGCTTCGACTGGTCAGCCCAATCGATGTTCCACGCGGGCCAATCAACGGGATGGTCGGTGGTGAGGGCGAGGCGCGCGGGCGAGGCGAGCAGTTCTTTGTTGAGCTGCTTGTCGAAGATGGAGGCGATGTCGCCATCTTTATTAATAGAGATGCGATAGCGGGCGTTCTCGAGGGAGGAGTCGGTGGCTTGCAGCGCGACCGCCCCTGTTGACGGTTTCTTTGCCGCCGCCTTCGCAGGCGCAGCCGGCGCTTCGTTCGTTACGTCATACGCGGCGTAGCCGACCGAAGGGACGTTCGCGAGGAAAATCAATTTGCCATTACTTACTTGCGACGGGACTTCCTTGCCGTCCGCACCGATAACGTGCGCGGACTGCATCCCAGCGGGCAGCGGCGCTTCGACGACGTCTTCACGAGAGATGTTCAGCGGATTGAAGACGACAATCGGAGTTCCCCTCGTTTGCGTGTCCATCGCGGAGATCACCGCGGCGCTGCCGCTCGCGAAAACGTTGGTGAACTGGTTGGCGGCGATGGTGTCGTCGTTCCAGGCGAACTCGAAGGCGCGCGGCGTGGCGGTGCCAGGGATGAGGTCGTGGAACTGGCCGCCCATGACGAGCGTCCAGGCGTCGGTGAGGCGTTGCAGCGGATAGGGGCGTCCGCCGAGCCATTCGGCGGCGACGGAGGCGCGCTCGGCGGCGTCGGCCATGGTCTCGTTGCGGCGGTTCCAGCGCTTCTGATACGCCTCGGAGGTGAGCGAGCCGGCGGAGTGTTCGGTGAGTTCGATGTCGCCCTTCCAGTGCGGGAGGCGCGGGGCGTCTTCGGGTTTGAGGTCGAGGAACAATTGCTCAGCACTGACCTGGCGAACGGCGAGCGGACCATCGCCGACGCGCACGGGACCGGACGCCGGCACCGCCTGGGCGTTGCGACCGTTAGGACGCAGCATGGGGAGCGTGGTCTCACTCTTCGTCAAGATGGCTTCCATCAGCTTGACGGAGTGCTCGCGCGGCGAGCCGCCGGTGTCGCCGGTGCCGTAGTAATAGAAGTCGGTGAAGAGGCCTTTGCCGCCGTTGCCGTTGATGTTGACGCGCTTCACCCAGTCATTCACCTGGCTGTATTGCGCGGGATCGACGGGCGGAGTCTTGGTGATGTCGTGGACGACATCGCCGCTGTACGTCATGGCGTTGAGCGCGGCGAAGACGGTCTTGCCGTCGGTGCCCTCCCAGACGCCCACGTTGAACGGGATACCTTCGGGCGTCTGCTGCGGTGAGTTCGGGCCGCCGGCACGCGCGCCGGAGTGCCACGAGAGCTTCTGCGTCGAGAATCCCTTGATGCCGGCGTGCGTAAGGATGCTGGGGAGCGACGCCGGGAAACCGAAGCAATCGGGCAGCATGTACTCGGCACTGGTCTTGTTGAAGTCGCGGCGGAAGAGTTCTTTGCCGTAGAGCACCTGGCGGAGGATGGCTTCGCCAGAGGGATTGTTGACGTCGTTCTCTTCCATCGAGGAGCCCGCGGGGAACCAGCGGCCGGCGGCGACGTACTGCTGGATCTTCTTGTAGTCGGTGGGGTAGTACTCCTTCATCATGCGATAGCGATTGGCGCCGCTGAAGTTGAAGACGTAGTGCGGGTACTTCTCGAAGAGCGCGAAGTTGTCGCGCATGGTCTTCGGCAGATACTCACGAATGACCTGCGGATACTCCCAGCGCCATTGCGTGTCGAGGTGCGCGTAGGGCACGACGTAGAGCGTGGGCTGGCGCGTGAGGTCGGGCGCGGCGTCGGACGCGGGAGCCGCGGGCTTGGGATCTTCGCTGCGCGCGGCAGTGAACAGAATGAGGACCAGCAGCAGGGGGAGGGCGATACGGCGCAGAATCTGGTTCATGGTGTGCCTCTCTTCTTTATGTCGCCTCCGGCTCCACACCGCCGAAGTGCATCTCTTTCCCAAAAACCCTCAAGGCCTACTATCGCGCTCTGCGGCCTGAACCGGCCGCTCCGCTACGCCATAGTCGGAGGATGCGCGCTCGCGGGCGCGGCGTTCAGAAATGACTGAAAGATCTGGTACAGCGCCGCAGCGTCGGGCGCGTTCTGTAATGCGTCGCGGAATGATTCGTCCATCAGTTTGCGGGCCAGGCGCGCGAGCACTTGCAGGTGCTCGTTCTGCGCGTTCGCCGGCATGGCGAGCAGGATGACGAGGCGCACATCTTCGCCTTCACTCCACTCCAGCGGTCGGCGCGGGCGCAGCACCGCGACCGAAGGGGCGCTGATCGCGGCAGACTTGCAGTGCGGGATGGCAAAGCCATGGCCGAGCGCGGTGGAAGAATGCGCTTCACGGGCGAAGATGGCGTCGGCGAGCGCATCACGATCGGCGGTGCGGCCGGCTATGAAGAGCGCGTCGCAGAGTTCAGCGATGGCGTCTTCTTTATTAGCAGTGTCGCCGGCGGCGAGGATCGCGTCTTTTTCCAGTAGCGGGAGCGGCGCGCCGGCGATCCCCTGCGGCAGAAGGTCCGTCACTTCCGCGGCCGTGAAGCACGCGGTGGCACGATCGAGCAGCGCCTTGCAATCGAGGGTTGAGACCCGGGCGACCGCTTCTTTGAGGACCGGGACTTGCGGTGCGGGCACGCTGATCTCGTCGAGGCCGAGCGCGATCAACAGTGGCAGGTGGAGCGGATCAGCAGCCATGTCACCGCAGACACCGAGCCAGCGCTGCTGAGCGCGGACCGTAGTCGCGATGCGACGCAGGAAGCGCAGGAACGCCGGGTGGCGGACGCCGGCGAGCGCGGCGACGGCGGGATTGTCGCGGTCGGCGGCGAAGAAGTATTGCGCGAGGTCGTTGGTGCCGAGACTGAAGAAGTCGACTTCGGCGCTGAGTTCGGGGAGCGCAAAGGCCACGGCCGGGACCTCGATCATGATGCCGAGCGGGATGCGGGAAGCGATCTTGGTGCCAGCGGCGGCGAGGTCGGCTTGGACGCGCGCGATGAGTGCCTTCGTCCAGCGGACTTCTTCGACCGACGAGACCATCGGCAGCAGGATGCGCACGTCGCCTGCGGCAGAAGCACGGAGAATGGCGCGGAGCTGGGTGCGGACAACGTCTTCATGCTGCTCGTAGAGGCGGATACCGCGGCGTCCGAGAAAAGGATTGGCTTCAGCGGGCTGGAGCAGCGCGGGAAGGGGCTTATCGCCGCCAACGTCGAGCAAACGGATGATGACGGGGCGGCCGGCGGCGGCGCGGACGGGGGGCGAATCGACCGCGTGCTGCTCTTCTTCGCTCGGCAGATGTTCGCGACCCACGAAAAGCATTTCGGTGCGGATGACGCCGATGCCATCGGCGCCGAAAGCGAAAGCGGTCTCCAGCTCTTCGGCTTCGGAGATGTTGGCGCCGACTTCGAGCCCGCGGCCGTCGCGCGTGCGCGCCGGCGCAGCGGCGATGCGCGCGAGCGCGTCGCGGCGGCGCTGCAGGGTGGCGGATTCGCGCTCGTAGAAACGTTGCACGGCGGGAGAGGAGAGCGCCGCGAAGCCGCGCGTGCCATCGATGACGACTGCGTCGCCCGCGGCAAACGCGGAGCGTGCGCCACGCACCCCGACAAGCGCCGGGATACCGAACGAGCGCGCGAGGATAAGGGTGTGCGAGGTCGCGCCGGCGGATTCGAGCAACAACCCGCGCAGGAAGCGACGGTCGAGACCGAGGAAGCCCTGCGGAGTGAGGTTGTCGGCAACGACGATGCTGGCCGCGGTGAGGCGCTGGTCAGCGGCGGTGAATCTGGCCCCGTACAGCGACTCGAGCAGGCGACGGCAAACGTCGTCAAGGTCGAGCGCGCGTTCGCGGATGTAGGCGCTGGTGGAATCGCGCAGGACGGCGGAGAAGGCGGCACAAGCCTGCTGTACGGCTTGGCCGGCAGAGTGGCCGGAAGCGATGAGCGCGGAGATCTTCTCGGCGAGCGAGGGATCGCCGGCGATCGCGGCGTGCGCGGCGATGACGGCTTTCTCGGTACGCGAGGCGGCGCGCTGCGATTCTTCCGCGAGTTGGGCGCGCAAGCTGAGGAGCGCGCGCTCGGCACGGGCTTGCTCCTGCGAAACCGGTCCAGGAGCGGCGCGCAGTAGCTCGGGCGGGATGTGCGCAGCACCGAGTCGCACGATGACGCCGGCCGCTATACCGGGGCTGGCGGGAGTACCGAAGGTCGCACGGACGTTAGTGGAACGAAGCGTTCGTGGAAGTGCGTGCGGCTGTGGTATCCCACCCTTTGCGCCAACAGCGGGCGCAAAGGATGGGGCACCCGGGGCACTGGTTGTGCCAGCAGACGTTATCCCACCCTGTCCGCCAAAAGCCGCGGACAAGGGTGGGGCACCCGGATCATTTTGCGTATTCTCGTTATTCCCACCCAGTCCCGCCAAACGCGGGCGGGACAAGGGTGGGGCACCCGCATTCTCATTAGTCCCACCCAAGCTCTGTTCGAGTGCCGGCAGTTCGCGATCGATGACGACGCGCAAAGATGCCAGCGCGTTATCTTCATCGCTACCGCGGAACTGCAAGGTGCATTCGTCGCCGGCGCGGACCTCGGTGGCGATGAGCGCGAGGACACTTTTCGCGTTCGCCGAGACTCCGGTGCGCAGGTTCTGCAGCGAGATGTCACTCGCGAACGCGGCGGCGCGCTCCGCCAGGCGGCTGGCCGGGCGGGCGTGCAAGCCCGCGGCGAGCCGGCAGGTGAAGCGGTACTGGAGCGCATTCACGACTTCGTGCCGTACGGTCATGCGAGTTTGGCGAACACTCCGGCCGGGTCCTTGATGGCCTGGGCGACCGGGACTTGCACGGTCTTGAGCGCGGCAAAGCGCTCGCGGCCTTCGATCTCGATGTCGGCGGCGAAGATGACGGCCTGCGCGTTGCGAATGTCGCTCGCCGATATCTCGTTCTCGATGCCCATGGCGCCCTGGGTCTCGATCTTGATCTCGTGGCCGAGGGTGCGGGCGGTCTTCTGCAACTGCTCGGCTGCCATGTAAGTGTGGGCGATACCTGTGGGGCACGCCGTGACGGCGACGATCTTCATGATGAACCTCGGGAAGAGGCACCCCCGGAGGCAACACCGCGCGACGCTGCCGGTTCTGCTCTCGGCGCCAGCGACTTCAGAACATTGATCGCGACGGCGGTGACGAACGTGCCGGCGATGATCGCAACCACATACATGGCGCGATTGATGACAACGGGCAGGACGATGGGGCCGCCGTGGGGCGCCTGGTCACCGACGCCGCCGAGCATGGCGATGACGGAGGCGACCATGGAGCCCGCCATGATGCACGGGATGACGCGCAGCGGATCGGCCGCGGCGAACGGGATGGCGCCTTCGGTGATGCCGATCATGCCCATGGTGAGGCCGGCGATGCCGGCTTCGCGCTCTTCTTCAGACCAGAGGTGGCGGCGGAGGAGCGTGGCCAATCCCATACCGAGCGGCGGGGTGCAGATGGCGGCGGCGCAGGCGCCCATCACGCGGAAATTCCCTTCCGTGATCATGGCCGCGCCGAAGAAGAATGCTGTCTTATTCACCGGACCGCCCATATCGAAGGCGATCATGGCGCCGAGCAATAGCGCGAGCACGACAGCGTTGCCGCTGGACATCGATTTAAGGAAGAGGCCGGCGGCGGTCATGAGCTCGGCGATGGGCACGCCGAGGACTTTGAGCATCACGATGCCGATGAAGAGTCCCGAAAGGATCGGGATCACGAGGATAGGCATGACCGGGCGGATGGGTTTCGGCACGGGCATCCGCTTGAGCCATTGCACGACGTAGCCGGCGAGCAGGCCGGCGAGCAGCGCGCCGAGGAACCCGGCTTTCACCTGACCGGCAAGATAGCCGCCGATGAAACCCGCCACCAGTCCAGGCTTTCCCGCGATCGAATAGGAGATGTAGCCGCCGAGAACAGGCAGCATGAGGGCGAAGGCGGCGGCGCCGACATCGAGGATGAGCTTGAGGGTGGGCGAATGCGAGAAGTCGGGGCCGGTGGGCGTCATGGCGCCCTGCATGGTGGCGAGCGCGATGGCGGTGGCGATGAGGATGCCGCCGCAGGCGATGAAGGGGATGGCGTGCGAAACGCCGGTCAGCAGATGCTGACGCAGCTTCTGCAGGCCCTCCAGGGATGAATGCATCGCCATACCTTACCTTTTCTGTCGCTACCTTACCTTTTCTGTCGCTCCGCTCCAACCCCGTAGATCCTTCGGCCGTGCTCACTTCGACTCGCTCACGCTCGTCTTGTTCGCGCGACCTCAGGATGACAAATCAGGAAAAAGGGCGGCAACGGTCTGCCGCCCTTGTGACTCATTGTCTCCCAGCCTCCCTAGAACAAAACCTTCAGCGACAACTGCACTTGCCGCGGGAAGTTGTTCTGCGTGGAACCGATGGTGCCGTAGCCGGTGTATGCACCGGGTTGTCCGGGCTGGATCTGGGTCCGCACGCCGGTCTTGGGATCGGTGAAGAACACCGGCTGGATGGCCGTGGTCTGGCCACCGTTGTTGGTGCCCGCGCTGCCGGTGCCGTTGTCGCCGAAGAGCGGCGTGTTCAGCGCATTGAAGGCCTCTGCCTTGAACTGCACGGTAATGCCTTCACGCACCGCGATGCCCTTGGTCACGCCGAAGTTCAACTGCGGGACGGCGTAAGTGCGGAACTGGCCGGTGCGCGGAACGAAGGGGCGCGGTATCCAGGTGTTGTTCGGCAACGCGGTGAAGCACGTGGGGCATTCGTTGAACAGCCACTCGTTGAAGTTGCGATGGTCGGCCGCGAGGCTCGCGTGGCTGCTGTTGTTGTAGAGCACAGTATTGGAGAGCGTGATGGGCTTGCCGGAGGTCTGCGTGTAGATCCACTCCGTGGACCAGTCGTTGAGGATGTGACCCAGGATGCCGGAGGAACTGGAACCCAGCCATCCACCCTTGCCGAGCGGCAGGCCGTAGATGCCGCTGAAGGCGAAGAGGAACTTACGGTCCTGGCTATCAAGTTGATAGAACGGCTTGGCAAGGAACGGCGCCATCGGATCGGTGCTCGGCCCAGCCAGGTCGACGCATCCCGGACACTGGCCGTTGTTGTTGTTGTTCACGCCGTTGGCGACCATGTTCTTCGCCCAGGTGAAGGAGCCGAGGAAGCTGAGGCCGCGGCTCAACATGCCGTTGCCCTGCTGGAAGCGCTTGTTGAACTTGGTCTGCAGCGAGTTGTAGTCGCCCCAGCCGATGGGTTCGGTGTTGGAGAACAGCGTCTGGTTGAACTGCGGGAACAGCGCCATCATCGACCAGGCGACCACGGTGGTGGCGGTGTTCAGGCTGGCGGCCGCGGAGGTGGTGCCGTTCAGCGAACCAACGAACGGATTGCGCACCTGCTGACTGCACAGGCCGTTCACGCCTCCGGTGGAGGCGGCGGCGCTGGCCGCGCACTGCGCGATCTGCTGCGAGGTGAGCGCGTCGAAATTCACACCGACACGGATGTTGCTCGTGTAAGTGCCGACGTACGACGCATCGAGCACCACGCCGAAGGGCAGCTCACGCTGCAATCCGAGAGAGTAGTGCTGGACCTTGGTGATGCGGCGATTGCGCTGGTCGAAGGACTGACCGTTGCCAACGGAGGAGAACAAGCCTTGCGACGGGCCGGCAGGTTGCACCATCGCCAGCACAGGATCGGCGCTGCCATAGGGATTGCCGTTGCGGAAGGCCAGGCTCGGCGTGGTCCCGCCGGCGCCCGCGGTGGCCTGATAGCTGGTGACGGCAGTGAACGTGGTGTTGCCGCCCAGTTCGAAAGCGAAACCGTAGTTCACGCCATAGCCGCCGCGAATGACCGTCTTGTGATCGACGGCCCAGGAGACGCCGATACGCGGTCCCCAGTGGTTGTACTGCGTATCGTAGGGTGCGCGGCCGTTGCCGATGAAGGTGAAGCCGCCGAGGATGGGGTTCGGCATGATGAGTCCGGTCGGCGTGCCGTTGCTGAGCACGAGATTGTTGCCGGCGGGGAACGTCATGCGGCTGGTGACCGGGTTGGTGACGCGGTAGTCGAAACCGCCGTTGAGCTGGTTGGTGCGCTCGTCGGGTGAAAGCTCCGCGTCCCAGCGCAGACCGAGGTTGAGCGTGAGGTTCGGGCGCAGCTTCCAGTCGTCCTGAAAATACAGACCGTAGTACGGGTAACCCTCGTAGACCGCGGGGATCCACGGAATATTGCCGCTGGTGGGGATACCCATGATCATGTTGGCGATGCCGGAGCCGGTGGGACACGTCTGTCCGGCGGGGCAGTTCCCGGCGGGATTGGTGTTGGCGTTGCTCGGGCTGAATTGCGTGAATCCGGTGCCGAAGGTGAACGTCCCGTTCGGACCATAGCCACCGCTGTTGCCGGCGCCGCAGCACGGGATGGCGTAGAGCTGCATGACCTGCCCGCCGTAACGCAGGTTGTGCTTGCCCATGACGTGCGTGATGGAAGGCGAGGCTTCGAAGATCTCGTTGAAGGGCGGATGGCCGGTGTCCTGATACTGGCTGTTGCCGATGATGTTGGCGACGGGGTCGCCGTTATCGAACTGCGGGGCGAGGTTGAGGTCGGTGGTCGGCGGGATCGGGTAGGTGGCGATGCCGAGGTCCTGCGGTGAGAGTTTGCCGTGGCCGGCGGCGAGGCCGCCGTTGGGGGAGAGGTCTTTCGCACGCGCGAAGGACGCGCGCACGTCGAAGACCAGCGTGGGGCTGAACGAGTGCGTGACGTCGACGATCTGGCTGAGGAAGTAGCGCCGATTGTCGATGTTGCCGCGCACGATGCGGAGATCGTCGAAGCCGGCGCCGTTGCGGAATTCGCTGCCGCGCCACCAGCTGTACATCCCGTAGAGCTTGGTCTTGTCGCTGAAGTTGTGGTCGACGCGGATGATGGGCTGGTTGTAGTTGTAGCGGCCGCCGCTGGAAGCGAAGAAGTTGTTGTTGAAGCCGGGCTGGTTGGGCTTGGGATAGAGCGCCAGGATCTTCAGGCCGATCTGGCTGACGAGGCTGGGCGGGATAACGTCATTCACGCCGTTCCAGGAGAGGCGCTGGCGCGTGGCGCAACTGCCGTCGGCGTTCGTGGTGGCGCAGGCGAACGGGTTGTAAATGCCGCCATTGCGGCTGAAGCCCGCCAGGTAGGCGCGCATATCCACGCTGCCATCGGCATTGGTGGTGATGCCGGTGACGGTGGTGTTCGTCACCGGGATAGGCAGCACTTCGCGCCAGCCTTCAAAGGCGAAGAAGAAGAACGTCTTGTTCTTCAGGATGGGACCGCCCACGGTACCGCCGAACTGATGCTGGTTGTGGAACGCCTTGCAACCGCTCTTGATGGGATACACGGGCGTGCCGACGGTGGGGCAAGGAGCGCCGATCTGGTCCACCTGGTAAAAATTGGCGTCCATGATGGAGTTGCGCCAGTAGTCGAAGACGGTGCCGTGGAACGCGTTCGTACCCTGCTTGGTGACGACGTTGACGGTGCCGCCGCCGCTGCGGCCGATGGTAGCGTCGTAGTTGTTGGTCTGGATCTTGAATTCCTGCACCGCGTCAACGTTCGGCGAGATGAACCAGGCGCCACGCGCGGTGCTGGTCTGCTGCGAGATGGGCGCGCCGTTGAGCTCGAACTGGTTCTGATTGTTGACCACGCCGTTGATCTGGTAGGCGTTGGTCTGGTCCCAGCCGCGCGTGCCGGAGTTGCCGCTCGGCCCGAACTGGCTGGTGGTGAAGAGGACGCCGGGTGTGAGCGTCATGAGCATGTAGACCTGGCGGCCGTTGAGCGGCAGGTTCTGCACTTTCTCCGGGTCCATAACGGTGCCGCCGGAGGCGTCGGCAGTATTGACGCCGACGAGGTCGCCGCGGACTTCGACGGTCTCGTTGGCCCTTCCGATCTCCAGGGCGAAGTTCAGGTTGAGCTTCTGCGCGACGTCGACCTGCACGGAGGGCCGGACCGCGGCCTTGAATCCCGGGGCCTCGACCTTGACGTCATACGCGCCCGGCTGGACGAAGGGGATGGTGAAGTCGCCCGAAGCGTTCGTCTTGGCGCTGTAGCGCTGCTGCGGTCCCTGTGCCGTGACCGTGGCGTTAGGAATGACGGCGCCGCTCGGGTCCGTGACGCGCCCGAGGATGAGACCGCGATACTCCTGCGCGGTGGCGGTTCCCAGGAAAAAGATGGCGAGGGCGGCGAACACAAGGGCGTATGTCTTGCAGTTCTTCACTGCACACCTCCGGGAGTTATCCGCGCGCGGCGAGCGCGTGTCTTAGGGAGCGCCAGTATCGGCGCGCGACGCAGCCGAGCGAAAGCGTAGACGCGAAGCATTTGTTGTACTAATGTGACATTCCATGGCGACCGCCCAGCCACGTCCCGTTTCCGCACACCCGGAGGCGCAGCGCTTGATCGTGCGCGAGCTGACGGCGTTCCTGCGGGCGACACGCGTACGTCACGTGCACTTCGCGGAGGCCAGCCTGCCGCCGCCGGTGCTGGCTTACGTGACGCACTTCCCGCGCGTCTCGGTGACGCTGGAGGGTTGCCACAGCATGGAGATCGCCAGCGCCGGGCGGTTGCAAGCCGTGCGCCCGGTGCGCGGACACGCAGTGTTTGTGCCGGAAAATGCATGGAACAAACCCGACTGGGCGACCCCGGTGAAGGTGCTGACGCTGCTGTTCGGCGCGAACCACATCGGCATGAGCCTGGTACATCAACGCGGGCGCAGCAGCGTGCCCACGGCGCTGAAGGCGAGCGTGCCGGGCGCGTACGACGCGCTGACGCACGGCATCCTGACCGGCCTGGTGGCGTGCGCGGCCGACGACACGGAGCGCCCCCTGACGCGGTTGTTGCTGGAATCGCTGTTGTACTCATGTCTCAAGCTACTGAAAACGCCACTACGACGGCCGGCGCGCAAGGCCCTGCATACCTATGAATCCATCTGCCAGTACGTGCAGGAGAACGTGCAGTCGCAGGTCACGCGGGAGAGCGTGGCGAAACATTTTGCGCTGGCGCCATCGCACGTCTCGCGATTGTTCCGCCGCCAGGGGATGATGCGCTTCAACGACTACGTGAACTTGGCGCGCGTGACGCGCGCCAAGTTCATGCTCCGCAGCTACAACCTGACGGTGAAAGAGATCGCGGCGCAGTGCGGGTATCGCGATACGGCGTACTTCTGCCGCATCTTCAAAACCGTGTGCAAGGTGACGCCGTCGCAGTTCCGAACAAGAGAGGTAGCAAGGGCGAAGCGGGCGGCGGGAGGGTGAGATCCGTTTCCCACCCTGTCCGCCAAAAAACCGGCGGACAAGGGTGGGGCACCCAGACTCTCCTGGTTGCACGAGCTTCGCTCGTGATGTTCGGCCAACTGCTGGGCCGAACCGCGGACGAGGGCGTCCGCGCCACGCGCCCTTAGCGCGTGAGGACTTCTTCGATGAAGCTGAGGGCGCGCGGGTCGTGCGACTGGCCGAGCCAGAACATGGCCTGCTTGCGCACGGCGGGATTCGCATTGCGGCGCGCGACGTCGATGAGTTTCGGCACGCCTTCGCCGTTCGGCATCTGCGAGAGGGCGAAGACGGCTTTCTTCTTCACGTCGGTGTCGGGATCGTTCTCGAGGGCGTTCGAGATCTCGCTGGCGACCTTGGCGCCGGCGCGTTGTGCCATCCAGAAGAGCGCCTGGCCACGCACGCGACCGGCGGGATCGTCGTGCGCCATGTGGATGAGCTCGGTCTGCGCCGCGGGCTCCTTGCTCACGGTCATGACGAACGTGAGGTGCTCGCGGAAGCGATCATCCTTGTCTTCGCGGGCGAGTTTGAGCAGCGGTTGCAGGCCAGGCTTACCGCGCTCGGCAGCCATCCAGAAAGCGGCGTTCTCGCGCGTTTTCTCCGGCTGATCGGTATTGAGGAGACGATTGAGAGCCGCGTCGGCGGACGGATCACCCGTGAGGGCGATGGCGGCGATGGCCTGGTGCTGCATGTCGCGCGGATTGTTGGCGTCGAGCGCGATGGGCAGCAGGAAAGCGGTGCTGTCGGCAGCGCGGACGTCATTGAGCCAGTGCAGGCTGGTACCAGCGGCATCGACGGCGCAATCGGGGGTGAGCGTTTTGACGCGCGTGAGCTGGCCGCCGGCGTAGCGCATATAAATAAAGATGTGGGTGGGCGGCGTGTTGGAGACGCAGGTGCCGCCATCGGAGTTGAAGTAGTTGCCGTTCGTGCCCTCGAGACGGCAGCCGGAGCAGCAGCCGCTGCCGTTCCAGGATTCGTGGTCGAAGCAGCACATGAAGTGCGGGCGCGTGCCCGCGCTCGGGACCGAATAACCGATCCATAGCGGCCCAGCGCCGGAGCGCGCTATCTGCTGCACGGCGGCAGTGAACGCCGCGCCGGACTGTTGTTCGACTTTTCCGTTGATGACGTGGGGCGTGGTGTTCGCGTTCTCGAGCGAGACGGCAGCGGGTTGCTGCTGGGCGAACGACACCGCAGCGATGAATATCGCGATCAGACAAGATGCGCGCTTCATATTGACCTCCGGAACTTCATCCCTCAGCGGCTAAAGCCGCACGGTTGTCATGGCGCCGACGGCGGGCCTAAAGGCCCGCCCTTTCAAGGCAGCTTCGCCAGCGGGCTGACACGGGCGAGCCCTCACCCCATCGAGCCAAAGGCGGGCTCGCTGGGGACCCCGAGTCGCCCGTGTCCACCCGAGCTTGTTACTTCTCCAGGATCTGCATGAGGTAATCCATGACTTCTTTGTCGTGGCCCATGATGCTGAGTTTCTGAATGATCGCCTTCTTCATCTCGGGGTCGGTCTCTTTCTTGGCCAGTTCGACCATGGAATGCGTGTCGCCGGCGACGAACAGGCCTTGCAAGGCGGCATCGCGGACCTTGCGATCTTTTTCAGTGTTGTAGATGTTGACCAGCGACGCGCCCGCGCCGCGCCCACCGGCGATACCGAGCGTGCGCACCGCCTCGATCTTGACTGCGGGATCGGGGTCCGACTGGACGATGCTGGCGAGGAACTCGTGGTCACCACTGACGATGGTGGAGCGCACGAGCTCGATACGCATCCCCGCGTCGGTCGTGTCCTTATAGAGCTGGCGCAGCTCTTCGCGCCCGCCGGCAACGGCGAGGCCGCGGATGGCGGCCTTTTTCAGGTCAGGATCCTTCTCGCCCTTCGCGGCATCGAGCAGTTCCTTCTTGCCGCCGCTGATGCCGAAGGCATTCAGCACTTCGCGCTTGGCGCGCACGTCGGTGGCGGTCTTGTAGATATCGAGCAGCACTGCCTTGTTCGCCGAGTTGCCGTTGATGCCGAGGTTGCGGATGGCCTTGATCTGCAATTCAGGGCCGGCAGAGCCGCGGGCGATCTGGCCCAAGATCTGCGCGCCGCGTTCCGAGCCGTTCTGCGAGAGCACGAACAGCGCGCGCTCTTTGATCTTCGGTGAGCAGCCGGTGCTGAGCACCTTCTCGAGCAAGGGCAAGGCGCGCTCTGGGTCCATATTCATCAGGCTGTTGATGGCGAGAAGTTTGAGCTCCTCGTCTTCGCACGGTTGATTGCCCTGATTGGCGACCGTTGCGCCCTGGCCGCTCTTGCCGCGGATCTCGACCTCGAGCGCGCGCGCGTCATTGACCCACTGGCTGCGCGGATACTTTTTGTTCAACTCGCCGAGGGTCTCGAGCGCGGCGGCGGCCTGGTTGAGCTTGTGCTGCGCGTAGGCCTTCCAGTACATGGCGGCATCGACGCGGCGTCCGTTGAGCTTGATGATCTCGGTGAACGTATCGAGGCCCTGTTGCCAGCGGTTCTCGTTGAGCGCGTCGGTACCGCTCTTGTAGAGGGTGTCTTCGCGCGAGCTGGCCGGTTGCTGGGCCAGGAAGGACGAGACTTTGGGCAGATCCGGCTGCGCGAACAGCGGCGCAGCGAGGACGGCGATGACGAACAGGACGAAGAGTCGCTTCATTGCATTCTCCCAGGTGTGGGGCCGCCACGGGACGAGCCGTAGAAGCGCGCTTCACGCTCCCGCTCGCGTACCTGCGTGCCCAGCACACGGACCTTGAACAAAATGCCCTGCGCTTCGATCCGCTGGCGGAGGTCGTCAAACTCCCGCTCGGAGACCTGCGTAGGGCGATGCGAAATGTCCACGAGGAGGCGCTCGAGTTCATCGAGCACGTCGGCGACGGCCGTGTCGTGGACTTGCATGGCCGTTTGCCGATAGAGGCGGTTGTCGTCGAGCAATTGCCGCGCGGCGACCTGCTGCGCGGAAATATCCATGGAGCGCCGCGGCTGCGCGTTGGCGAGCTCGATCAGCACCATCTGCGAGCGATCGAGGTGGTCGCCGACGGCGACGAGCATGATGCGCTCGCGCACCTCACGGGTGCTGGCGTTGACGACGCCGGACTTCTCGCCACCGGTCGCGACATTCACACCGCCGGGTGCGGTGTGCGACTTCTCCCACACGCGACCGCCGAGGAAGGCGGCGACGACGAGGACGATGGCAGCGCCGGCGAAGATGAGACGCTGCGGTGCGAACCAAGCGAATATCCCACCCTTCCTCGCTCCGCGTTGCGGAGCTGCGTCAGGATGGGGCACCCGATCGTCCAAGTAGGCGCGGAGGTTGTGCCAGACGTCGGCCTCATAGGTCGCGTTGCGTTCGGGGACCTCGACTTCGACGCTCTGGAGCACGGTGCGCCAGCGCTCGAACTCCTGGCGACACTGGCCGCACTCGGCCAAGTGCTGTTCGACGGCGGCAGCTTCCGCTTTCGTATCGGCGGCGTCGCCGTAGACGTGCAGCGCGAGTTGCTCGTCGCTGAGATGTTCGAACTTCATCGGGATGACTCCAAAACGAGGGGCCCGACCGCTTTACGGATCTTTTGCGTGGCGCGAAACACGGTGTTCTTCACGGCGCCGGGCTTGATCTTCAGGACGATGGCGATCTCGTCGATGGACGAATGTTCGAAGTGGCGCATGCTGAAGGCGACGCGCTCGACATTCGTCAGGCGACTGAAGGCGTTCGCGACCGCGCTCTTCACTTCCCCGCTCAGCAACAGGCGTTCGGGGCCGGGGTCGCCGCTGGGGACGTCGAGTTCGCGCTCGGGTTCGTCCTCGGTGGCGGGTTGCGCCAGCGGAACGTGCTGTTCGTGTTTGCGTTTTTCCATCATGTCCACACAATGGTTCGCCGCGATGCGGAAGAGCCACGTCTTGAAGCTCGCCTGGAACTGAAAACCGCTGAGCTTCGAGTAGGCGCGCAGGAACGTTTCCTGCACCGCCTCTTCCGCGTCCTGCTCGTTACTCAACATGCGGTAGGCGAGCCGGAAGATGGACCGGCTGTGGCGCTCGACGAGGGCGCGGAAGGCGTCGCGGTTTCCGGCGAGGACCTCGGCCACCGCCGCTCGGTCGAGTTGCGCGTCCATCTGGAGAATTAGACCTGAAAATGGGGCCGCGGTTAGGAAGGAATGGAAGCGAGATTCCCACCCTGCCCGCCAAGGAGGCGGACAAGGTGGGTACGCCTAAAGCCAGGGTTTACCGCTTAACGAGCTCGATATCGAGCGTGATGGTAACGTCGTCGCCGACCATGCCGGCGCCGCCCGAGACGCCGAAGTCTTTACGGCTGATCTTCGTGGTGGCGGAAGCGCCGACGTGCTGACCGCCGCGCGGGTCTTTGGCCACGGCGCTGGGACCGTCCACGTCGAGCACGACTTCTTTCGTCACGCCATGGATCGTGAGGTCGCCGGTGACTTTCGCTTTGCCCGTCCCGGCAGACTCGACCTTCTTCGACTTGAAGGTGATCTTGGGGAACTTCTGCACGTCGAAGTAGTTCGCGCCGCGCAGGTCGTTGTCGCGCGCGTCGACGCGGGTGTTGATGGAGGCGGCGTCGATGGTGGCTTCGATCTGCGTCTTGGTGATGTCGTTGGGGTCGTAGACCACGGTGCCGCTATCGATCTTGTTGAAGTGGCCTCGTACGGTCGAGATCAACATGTGCTTGACGGCGAACTGCGCAGCCGAGTGGTTGGTATCGAGCTGCCAGGTGTCAGCCTGTGCCACGGCGAGACCGGTCAAGAACACGGGCAGTGCAGCAAGGGCCAGGAACTTCTTGCGGGAGCGGGACATGCTTCCTCCTGAGGGCGATGGAGAATGGATGCGAATTGTAGCTGGCGGATGCAAAAAGCGGCAATGCGGGCGCTAGAATCTGCGAGCCTGGCGGAAGGCCAGGCGATGCGATGAAAAGAACGGGCACCGGACTCTTGATGCTGTTCGCTGTCGTGCTGGCGGCGTGTGCGACCGCAGCCGCACAGGCGGCGCCGCCAGCACGGGTCGTCGTGTTCTGGGAGGACGGATTCCCCACCGCCGACACAGCGGCGCCCAGCCGCGCGACGCTGGAGGCCGCATTGCCGGGAGCGGCGTTCGTTTCCACGAAGGGCCTGGGCGATGCCTTGCCGTCGGCTCAGTTGCTGGTGTTGCCGTTCGGGTCGGCGTTCCCGGAGGAAGATTGGGAGGCGATCGCGTTTTTCCTGGAGCGCGGCGGCAACTTGCTCGTGGTGGGAGGCAGACCATTCACACGCGCGGCTTATCGCAACGATACGGGCTGGCAGCTACGCGACTACAACGTGCGCTTCATACGACGGCTGATGATCGACCAGTATGAGACGACGCCGGGATCGGACGGGCTCGCGTTCGAGACGAATCCCGATATGCCGTTGGAGTTGGCGCGTTTCGCGTGGAAGCGCGGCTTCAGCCCGATCATCCGGCTGAGCGCGGTGGACCTTTATAAGCGCGGCGGTTCAGCGGGCTCCATCGATGCGCGGCTGGATGCGCTGGCGTGGGGCGTGCGCGACGGGAGAAAGCTGGCCGCGCCAGCGATCGTGATCGACCACTTGCAGAATGGATTCAACGGCGGGCGCTGGGCCTTTATTAATGCAGAGCTGACGGCCGATTTCTTCAGCGGAGCCGCGCGAGTGCAGCAGCTCGCCGAGTTGGCGCGACAAGGCAGCCAGGAATTCACCGTGCGGCCCACGCTGCCGCTCTACTTGCCGGGCGAGCCGATACAGCTGGAAGTCAGCTGGCATGCGGCGCATCCGCCAAGCGGTCAGCTGACGTTGCGGATCACAACAGTCCCCGACGCGGGTGGACGCCTGTCGATCACACGCCCGCTACCGCTGACGGCGCCCATAGTGCTGGATCCACCGCTCGGCAAAGGAATGTTCCGCATCGACGCAGAGTTACTGGAGGGGGAGCGCGTACGGGCACGCTACCACTCCGGTTTCTGGTTACGCACCGAGACGTCCCTAAAGCGCGATGGACCACGACTGACGGTCGATCAGGATTACTTCTCGATCGACGGCCACCCCATCGCAGTGGTCGGAACGACGTACATGTCGAGCGAGGTGCAGCGGCTGTTCTTCGAGCATCCGAATGTGGCGGTGTGGGACCGTGACCTGGGACAGATCGCCGACGCGGGGCTGAACATGGTCCGGACCGGATGGTGGACCGGGTGGGACAAACTGTGCGACGAGAACGGACAGCCGTACGAGCGGACGCTGCGCACGCTCGAGGCGTATCTGATGACCGCGCGTAAGCACGGCCTGCCGGTGCAGTTCACGTTCTTTGCTTTCCTGCCGGAAGTGCTGGGCGGAGTGAGCCCGTATCTCGATCCCGACGCGGTGCGTAAGCAGCAGATGCTGGTGAGCACCGTGGCGACGCGCTTCCATGATGTGCCATTCGTGGCGTGGGACCTGATCAATGAGCCGAGTTTCGGGCACCGGTTGTGGTCAATGCGTCCGAACGGAGATCCCATCGAGCTGGCGCAGTGGAATGCGTGGCTCAAGGAGCGCTATCCGGACCGAGCGGCACTGGCCGACGCGTGGAACGTGCCGGCGAGCGCCGTGCGCGGGACGGTGCCGCTGCCGACTGACGCGGAGTTTGCGGCGCGCGGCGCGTACACCGGGCACAACGCGCTCAAGCTCTACGACTTCACGCTTTTTGCGCAGCAGAGTTTTGCGGGCTGGGTAGCGGGGATGCGGAAGGCGATCCGCGCGACGGGATCGCAGCAACTCGTCACGGTGGGGCAGGACGAGGGCGGCTACACCGAGAGCCTGTTCCCCGGATTCTTCACGGACGCGATCGACTTCACAGTGAACCACTCGTGGTGGCAGAACGATTCCCTGCTCTGGGACTCGCTGGTGGCGAAGCAGCCGGGCAAGGCCGCGCTGATCCAGGAGACCGGCCTGCAGCGCGAGTTGACGCCGGATGAGATAGCGCGTCGAACACCGGAGCAGGACGCCGCGTTGTTCGAGCGCAAGATGGCGACCGCATTCGTGGGCACCGCGGGCGCGATCGAGTGGCTGTGGAACCTGAACGAATACATGACGGAGAGCAACGAGTCGCCGATCGGCGCGGTGCGCGTGGATGCGACGGAGAAGCCGGAGGCCACCGTGCTGCGCGACTTCGCAAAGTTCGGCCGCGAGATCGCGAGTGACCTGCGCGCGCCAGAGGCGGCAGCGGTCGTGATCGTGACGTCGCAAGCGGCGCAGTTCGCGGTGAACGCGGACCTGCAACTGGAAGCGCAACGTAAGGCGGTGCGGGCGCTAGTGAACTATGCGCGCGTGCCGGGGCGCGTGCTCGCCGAGAACCAGATCGAAAAGCTGGGAGCACCGAAACTGGTGATATTGCCGTCGGCGCAGGCGCTGACCGAAAAGGCGTGGCAAGCGCTGATGAAGTACGTTGCCGAGGGCGGCAATCTGCTGGTCACGGGACCGGTGGAGCGCGATGAGCATTGGCACGTTGCGCATCGTGCGGCAGAACTCGGGGCGCAACTGGAGCCGCTGACGTTCCGGCAGGCTGAGCTGCGCTTGCCGAACCAGACAGTACCGGTGTCATTCGATCAGCGGAAGCAAGGCCTGCTGGAGGCGTTGCGGTTCAGTGATGGAGCGACGCTCAAACAGGTCACGCGCGGACGCGGACGCATCTTCTGGGCAGCGCATCCGGTGGAGCTGGCTGAGGGTTTCGACGCGGCGGCGAGCCTGTATGGCTATGTCCTGACGCAAATCGGGCTGGGCCCGCCGTTCGAACTCGCGACAAGACTCTCGCCCGGCGTGATGATATATCCGACGGTGCTGCAGGATGCGGTCCTGTATGTGATCACGTCAGAATCCGCGGACGACGCGGAGATCGACCTGCGCGACCGCGCGAGTGGCGCCCGTCTGCGACTGCGGCTGCCGGCACAGCATGCGGCGCTGGCGTTACTGAGCAGATCGAAGGGCACGGTCAAAGCGAAGTACGGATTCTGAGACTCGGTATGGTCACGCTCGCCGGTTCCGCGCGTCTTGCAGCCTTCGCATTGGCTTGCAGTTTGGCGACGACCGCCACGCAGGACGTCGCTTCCCCGCAAGCGGCGTTGCAGGAGACGCCGCGCTTTCGCGCCGCGTCGCATCTGGTGCAGGTGAGCGTGATCGTGCGCGACAAGCAGGGCGCCCTGTTGCGTGACCTGACACGCGACGACTTCACCGTGCTCGACGACGGCAAACCGCAAAAGATCGCTTTCTTCACCACCGCTCGCGCCGACGGCGCGCAAGCGATGCGCGCCGAGGGTGCACCGGCAACCGCACCCGTAGCCGCAGGAGCGAACAGCTTTGGCAATCGCGAGGCCACGACGCATCCGAACAGCGTGACCGTAGTGCTGTTCGACATGCTGAACACGACGACCCACGAAACGATCTATGGCAAGCAGCAAGTGGCGCGCTTCCTGCGCGAGTTGCGGCCTGACGACCGCGTGGCCATCTATGCGATGTCATCGCGGGGACTCCAGGTGGTGCACGACTTCACGTCGGACCCGGCGCCGTTGTTGCGCGCCATCGAGCGCTTGAGCGCGCCCGAGGACGCAGGCCTGGCGGCGATGAAGCCGGAGGTCATGCAACCGGGCTTCAATACCGAGATGGACCAGGTGTTTGCGAATGGCTCGCAGCTGATCGTCGGGATGGCGCTGCGGGAGCGCATGAAGCGGACCGTGGCGGCGCTGGAGGCGATCGGGGACCATCTGGCGGGGATCCCGGGGCGCAAGAACCTGATCTGGATCTCGGCGAGCTTTCCATTCTCGTACGGCTTCGACAAAGTGGTGCCATCGACGCGCGAGCTCATGACGGCGGCAGCGGTCTCCACACTGGAGGATTCGCCGGTGAAAGAAAAAGGACGCACCGCCGGCGCTCCTCGTCCCAATCCTGACCCGGACTTGGTGCTCCCGGTCGAGCAGGGCTTCTTCGGTGACGACCTGCAGCGCGCGGCACACGCGCTGACGCAAGCGAATCTCGCGGTGTATCCGGTGGATGCGCGCGGATTGACGGCGCCGTTCACCGCCACGGGAACGAAGGCAGACCCGCGCATCGACAACGGCGCACCCGTCATCTGGGAAGAGCGCGGGGCGGCGGGGCGCAAAGAATTCGACACGATGAACGTGCTGGCGGAACGGACGGGAGGCCGCGCGTTCTACAACAGCAATGACATTCGCGGCGCGGTGCGGCGTGTGGTGGAAGACAGCCGCGTGACGTACGAGATCGGCTATTACCCGGCGCATGGCCGCTGGGACGGACGCTTCCACAACGTCACGGTGCGCGTGAACCGCAAGGATGCGGACGTGCTGCATCGCCGCGGCTACTTCGCGCTAATGGACACGCCGCTGTCCTCGGCGCAGGCCGCCGAACTGCTGAGCGTGGCGGTGGGCAATCCGCTGCAGGCGAGCGCGCTGGGAGTGCGCGTGAACGCGACGCGCGCGGGCACGAATGCAAACTTGCAGATCGTGCTCGACGCGCATGAACTCACGCTCACGCCGGGAAAGAACGAACGCTGGGGCGGAACGCTGAGCGTAGCGATCCTGCAAACAGACGCGAGCGGCAAGGCGGTCGCGACATCAGCACAGAACGTGGACCTGCAGCTGAGCCGCACGACGTATGAGAAATGGATGCGCGAGGGCTTCTCGCTGAACAAAACCATCGCCCTGGACGCGCACGCGGAAGAAATACGCGTGTGGGTGCGGGACGTTCCTTCGGGCGCGATGGGTTCGGTGTTCATCCCGGCGGCGCGGATACGGTAACGCTCTCCTCGGCACAAGCAAGCGATATACAATGCGCGCGACTGTCATTCCTCATGAACGAGGTGCGGCGATGCAATCCGACAGACGGGATTTCCTGAAGACGACGGGTAAGGCAGCGGCCGCAGGCGCAGCGACTCTGGCGCTGGGCGGCAGAGTGCTGGGCGCGAATGACCGCGTGCGCATCGCCATTGTCGGCACGCGGGGACGCGGCAAAGACCACATTAACGGCTTCCGCAAGCTGCCCAACGTGGAGATCGCGGCGCTGTGCGACGCGGACGAGAACATCCTGAACCAGCGGCTTAGCGACATCGAGGGATTCGGGCTTCCGAGACCGAAGGGTTACTGGGACATCCGCAAGCTGCTCGAAGACAAGGATATCGACGCGATCACGATCGCGGCGCCGAACCACTGGCACTCGCTGATGACGATCTGGGGCTGCCAGGCGGGCAAGGATGTTTACGTGGAGAAGCCGCTCTCGCACAACTGGTTCGAAGGGCGGCAGGCGGTGCGCGCGATGCAGAAGTACAAGCGCATCGTGCAGCACGGCAGCCAGTCGCGCTCGAATCCGGGGATGATCGAGGCGATCAAGCACGTGCACGAAGGCACGATCGGCGAGGTCTACATGGCGCGCGCGCTGTGCTACAAGTGGCGCGCGACGATCGGCAAAGCGACGCCCGAGCCGATCCCGGCGGGCGTGCATTACGACCTGTGGACGGGCCCGGCGCCGATGAAACCGTTCACCAAGAACCGCTTCCACTACAACTGGCACTGGATATGGGACACGGGCGACGGCGAAGTGGGCAACCAGGCGATCCATGAGATCGACATCGCGCGCTGGGGGCTGCAGGTGAAGTTCCCGACGCAGGTCTCGGCGCTCGGCGGGCACTTCGTCTTCGACGATGACCAGGAGACGCCGAATGTGGTGAACGCGTCGTTCACGTTCGCCGGCGCGAACGGCAAGCACAAGATGGTGGAGCTGGCGGTGCGGCACTGGATCACGAACCACGAGGGCGAGATCGGCAGCGGAGCATTCAAGAGCGCCGCGATCCCGCCGGCGGGATTGACAGCTCCGGGCACGCAAGCTCCGGCGCCCGGCAAAGCGAGAGCGAGCGGTCCGGGGGCTGCTCCGTTGGGAGCGGTGGACGCGAAGACGAACACGATCGGTAACCTCTTTTATGGGTCCGATGGGTATCTCGCGATCGATGGTTACGACGCGTACAAGTCGTGGCTGAAAAAAGATGTCGAGCCCGGGCCGGAGGGCCGCGGCGCGGCGGACCACTGGGCGAACTTCATCGATTGCGTGCGCAGCCGGAAGGCGGAGGACATCCACTCGCCGGTGGAGGAAGCGCACATGTCGTGCACGATGATGCACCTGGCGAACGTCTCGTACCGGCTGGGCCGGACGCTGAACTTCGATCCGGCGAAAGGGCAGGTGATCGGCGACGACGAAGCGAACCGCCTGTTGCGCGGCTCGTATCGTGCACCGTACGTCGTGCCGGAGCAGGTCTAGCGTTGCTGGATCGCCGGGCATTCTTACGGGCAGCTGCGGCCGCCAGCCTGGGTGCGCACGCCTGGGCAGCGAACAAGGCGCGACGCGTGCAGATCGGTGTGTGCTCGCGCGATGTAGCGAGCGCCGCGAAGTACGGCTTCGATTACATCGAGCCGGCGGCGGCCGACGTCGCGGCGATGAGCAACGACGACTTCCGGCAATTCAGTGAGATCGTCGCAGCGGCGAAGTTGCGCTGCCGCGCATTCAACAGCTTCATCCGGCGGCCTGACCTGAAAGTGGTCGGCGAGAACGTGCCTACGGTGGCGCTGCGCGATTACATGGATGCGTGCATGGCAAGGTGCCGCAGCCTGGGGGCCGAAGTCATCGTGTGGGGGAGCGCCGGCTCGCGCAACGTTCCGGAAGGATTCCCGCGCGAGCGGGCGAATGAACAGATCGCCGGGTTCCTGCATATGGCTGGTGAGCTGGCGCAGCGACACAAGCTGGTCGTGGCCATCGAACCGTTGCGCCATCAGGAGAGCAACATCCTGAATACGGGTACCGAAGCGCTAGCGATGGTGCGGCGCGTCAGGCATCGGCACACAAAGATGATCATCGATTACTACCACCTGCGCGAGGAGAACGAGGACCTGCAGATCGTGGAAGAGGCGCGGCACGAGACCGTGCACTTCCACTTCGCCAATCCGCATGGGCGCGCGTGGCCACGCGACCTGGCGGAAGACGATCACTATGCGGACTTCTTCCGGCGACTGAAGAAGGTCGGCTACCGCGGCGGGATCTCGATCGAAGGCCGCGGAACCTTCGACAACGACGCCGCCGCGAGCCTGGCGTTCTTCCGGCAGGCGCTCCAGTAGTAATCTTCCGTCATGGACGGCGCTGATTTTCCAAACTTAGACCGAGAGAGCCGCAACATCTGGGATGAGAATGCCCGCTGGTGGGACGCGCGGATGGGCGAAGGCAACGACTGGCATCGTTTGCTGATCGCGCCCGCGGTGGAGAAGCTGCTGGACGTGCAAGCGGGTGAGCGCGTGCTGGAGCTGGCGTGCGGGAACGGACAGTTCGCACGGCGGCTCGCGTCGCTGGGAGCCAGCGTGGTCGCGTGCGATGCAAGCGCGGCGTTCCTGGAGTGCGCGCGCGAGCGGACGCGCGAGCACGCGGAGCGGATCGAGTATCGCAACGTCGATCTCACCGGCGAGGAGCAGCTGGCAACGCTCGGCACAGGTGCGTTCGACGCAGCCGTGTGCAACATGGCACTGATGGACATCGCAAGCATCACGCCGCTGCTCGGCGCCGTACGACGGGCGATGAAGCCAGGCGGACGCTTCGTGTTCTCGGTGCCGCATCCTTGTTTCAATACCAACGGGACGACGCTGCTGGTGGAGCGCGACGATTATGACGGTGAAGGGAGCGCGACGTTCAGCGTGCGCGTCGCGAAGTATCGCGGCCTGGCGCCGCAAAAAGGTATCGGCATCGCCGGGCAGCCGCAGCCGCATTATTACTTTCATCGTCCGTTGTACGCGCTGCTGGGAGCTTGCTTCGCGGCCGGCATGATGATGGATGGGCTGGAGGAGCCGGTATTCACCAACGCGTCGCGTCGCAGTGCACCAAGCTGGGACAATTGCAGCGAGATCCCGCCGATCCTGGCGGCGAGGCTGCGGGTGGCGTGAACTGGGGAGCCGTGGAAACAGCGCGGCTTGTTAGACTCTCCACAGGCAGGCCCGGCTGTGGATCGACAGACTCGCCCACGGTCTTTACGAACTGCCCGCGTTCTAACGGGCCCTTAGCTCAGCGGTTAGAGCAGGGGACTCATAATCCCTTGGTCCCAGGTTCGAATCCTGGAGGGCCCACTTTGCTTTCATGCGGCGGCATCCCTTGGTCTAGCGGCAGCGCGCAGCAAAACAGAGATGCTTGCTGAAGAACGGCAGCACAAAGTTCTGGAAGCGAACTCCCATCTTGCTGGTGTGGGTCCCGGAATAAAGTTCGAAGCTATGCGTGACGCCGTACTTGTCGAGTGCGTCGTGCAGCTTGATGGTGTCGGTGCTCAGGCGGTCCTGGTCTCCCACGTCAATGGCGATCGCGCGGTAGCGGCGCAGGTCCCCGATGTACTGATCGAGGAAGGTGAGCGGAGCGTTCGCGCTCCATTTGGCGAGGACGTCAGGCTGGACCGCTCCATCCTTGACCGGCAGATCGAGGTAGAGCGGCGGGTTCTTGGGATCCGGCGACCAGGCCGCTGCGCTGGCGAGCTGTATGCGAGCGGACGGCACCTTGGCTGAATCAGCCGGGCTGGTGAGGGCCGCCACCGCCTTCTCCACTTCCGGGTCCAAGGGTGTGGCCGGGCGCGGCGACAAGCAGCACGGGCTCATGATGTAGAGAGACCCAAAGACGTCGGCATGCTTCATGCCGATGCGAGTAGCGCCGTATCCGCCCATCG
>CAYWSH010000022.1:0-31988 GCA_964460655.1 uncultured Terriglobales bacterium
GGACCGTGTTTCAGTTCCAGTGTGTCCGTGCGCCCTCTCAGGCCGGATACTGATCATCGCCTTGGTAGGCCATTACCCTGCCAACTAGCTAATCAGCCGCGACCCCCTCCACGAGCGGATTTCTCCGTTGGTCACAAGGATTTCCACCTCGCGACATTATGCGGTATTAGCCCCGGTTTCCCGGGGTTATCCCCCACTCAAGGGTAGGTTAGTCACGTGTTACTCACCCGGTCGCCACTTTACTTGCGGAGTTGCCCCCGCTTTCTCGTTCGACTTGCATGTGTTAGGCACGCCGCCAGCGTTGATTCTGAGCCAGGATCAAACTCTCGTTTGAAACCTGATCCGTCCCGGCTTGGATATCCGGGACGAGTCCGACAAGATCCCCGCCGAAACGGGGCCGGAAGTCGGACTTGAGTACTGTGAGAATTGCTCGACGAGAATGCCGAGCATCCTTACTTCTTTCGTCGCCTCTTACACGGCGTCCTTGCGGACGCCGGCTTCATCTCACCCCGGCGGACCGGGGCAGACGAGGTCGTCGTTTATCACGACTGGCACGTTCAACCTGTTGTCAAAGACCGACTCGCTCTGCCCCTGAGGGCCGCGCTTTCGGCCGAGCTCCCCTCCCGCGAAGCGGGATGGGATGTCCTCGACTCTTGCCGCATTCAGCCGACACCAGTGGTGCCGGCCTCACGCCGCAAACCTTTCAAACTTACCGCGATTCGCCGCGTTCTGTCAACCAAAACCGGCCAGATTCTCGCGCTAGGCGCGAGTTGACTGGTTTGGTTCGTCGCTGACGGTCGGCCACTGGAAACCCGCGTCCATTGCCGGGTTTCAGGCTGCCGAATCCGCGCGTAAGTCTGCCCGCCTGCGGCTTGGCCGAGCGCACAGCGCTCCAGGCCGCCGCCGAGGCGGATAAGTCCAAACTGGAAAGATCCGATGGAGGTCTTGCGAACTTCGCGAAACCCTTCACGACGTGATCCGGACCGCTCCGGGTACCGTTTGCCGTGAATCGAGGGCTTTATGCCCGTTTATTGGCAGGGTGGTAACTATCTGATGAATCGGAACCCTACGGGGATTCAACCTTCAGATAACGGCCGCGCAGCAGCGCGACCTCGGCATCAGGCAATCGCTGGATCGTTCGGACCCGGCTGGTGGCGACCACCTGACGACCACTCTCTTCTTAATCGCCTCAACGAATATACCAAGGAACTGGCGAAGGCGCAAGCCACCCAGTGTCATTCATTCGCGCAATGCTTCCCGCCGCGCCATTTCCTTCCAAGAAGATGCGTCGTGCCCATTGGTATCGGCACTTCTGCGCGGGCGCTCCGCGCGCTCGCCAGCCGACACGGAGGGCGCAACCCGAGTCTCGGCTGCGCTGAACAGCGCCGCGGCGATGGCGACGACCTCTTTCTCGCCGGTGGCGCGAGCGCCCTCGCCCGTGTCTGCGCCGCTACGCGCAAGCATGCGGTCAAGTAAGCCTGTGTCCAAACTGCCCGCCAGGAAGTCTTGATCGCGCAAGATCCGCCGGAACAACCCGACATTCGACTTGATGCCGCCCACAAAGTATTCATCAAGCGCGCGCCGAAGGCGGGCGACTGCTTGTTCGCGCGTCTCGCCGTAGCCGACGAGCTTCGACAGCAGCGGGTCGTAATCGAGCGGCACACGCCAGCCCTCGTAAACGCCAGAATCCTCGCGAATGCCCGGCCCCGCGGGCGTTTCCAGGCGCGTGATCTCGCCCGGCGACGGAAAGAAGTTGTTCTCCGGATCCTCCGCGTAGATGCGGCATTCGATCGCGTGCCCGCGGAGCTTCACATCATTCTGCGTGAACGGCAGGCTCTCTCCCGCAGCGATGCGGATCTGCAGCTGCACCAGGTCGAACCCGGTGACCACCTCGGTGACCGGATGCTCCACCTGCAACCGCGTGTTCATCTCGAGGAAGTAGAAATTGCGGGCATTATCCACGAGGAACTCGACCGTTCCTGCATTCGTGTAGCCGGCACGCTGCGCCGCGCGCACCGCGACTTCGCCCATGCGCGCCCGCATCGTATCGTCGACGATCGGTGAGGGTGACTCCTCGAGGACCTTCTGATGCCGGCGCTGGAGCGAGCACTCACGCTCGCCCAGGTGCACGCAGTTGCCATGCTCATCGGCGAGCACCTGGACTTCGATGTGCCGCGGCCGAACGATGAGCTTCTCGAGATATACCTCGTCGCTGCCGAACGCGCGCAACGCCTCGCTCTGCGCCGCCTGCATCGCTGAGCGCAGCTCGCTCTCGGCTGCGACCGCACGCATGCCTTTGCCGCCACCGCCGGCCGCGGCCTTCAACATGACCGGATAGCCGATCTCCGCCGCGACCCGGCGTGCCTCGTCGTACGACGCTACGCTGCCCGTCGAACCCGGCACGAATGGCACGCCGGCCTGCTGCATCGCCTGGCGGGCGCGGGTCTTGGAGCCCATCAGTTCCATCGCCGCCGCCGTCGGGCCGATGAACTTGATACCCGCGTGCTCACAGGCGCGCGCGAACTCGGCACGCTCCGAGAGGAACCCATAACCGGGATGGACGGCCTCGGCACCGCTGCGTCGGGCCACATCGAGCAGCTTCGTGATGTTCAGGTACGACTCGCTCGCTGCGGCGGCACCGATCGGGTAGGCCTCATCGGCCTGGCGCACATGCAGCGCAGCCCGATCGACATCGGAGTAGACGGCGACCGACGTGATGCCCATCTCGCGGCAGGCGCGGATGAGGCGCACGGCGATCTCCCCGCGATTCGCGATCAACACTTTGGAGAACATCGCGTGGCGATTGTAACGAAAAGTCAAGAGCGGAACACAAAGGACACACAGTACTCACCAAGGGCATAAAGCAAAGCCCCTCGGTCAATGCCGAGGGGCTGAATGCTGACGGCTCAAAGCTGAGAGCTACTTCGTCGGCTGGTCGAGCACGATGCCGCCCGGACCCTTCTTCTCCGCGCGCTTCTTCTTGACGTCCATGGTCTTGTCGACCCATTCGTCAGCCGTCTTCAAGTCGGCGGTACGGGCTTCGTCGCTGTCGCACTCGATGTCGGCCTTCTGGCGGTACATCAGGTTGAGGTACGCCATCGCGTCATCGTAATCCTCGCGCAGCTTGATGGCCTTGCTGAGGCTGTCGATGGCCTCGGCCACGATGGCATCGTTCTGTTCCTTGAGCCGGCCGCACGCCTTCTTGTCCTTCAGGACGTCGATCGGCTTCATGCCCAGGTCGGCGCGTTCCTTCTGGTCACGCTGGTAGGCGATGGTCCAGTCGATGACGCCGATGGAGTAGTACTCCTCGGGATCGTTCGGGTCTTCGGCGATCGCCTTCTGGTGCCACTGCTTGGCTTCATCCATCTTCTTCATGTTGAAGTAGAGAGACGCAATGCCCTTTATGCTGGCGACCTTGGTCTCGCGGCCGGGGTTCTGGTCGAGGACCTTCTTGAATTCGTCGATGGCCTGTTCCGCGTTCTTAATGTTGGCCGCGTCGTCAGAGCCCGGGATGTATTGCTGCGCATAGGCCGTAGCGAGGTACAACCGCGCGATGCTCAACTGCGGATCGAACGACACCGCGTTGCGGAAGTGCTCAATCGCATCTTCGTAGCGTGCGCTCTTGTAGGATTGCACGCCTTTGTTGAGCTGGTCGCGCGCCTTCAGCTTGTCGCAGCCCACGCTGCCGAGCAGGCAAGCCAACACGACGAGCGCCATGGCGGCGCGCGTCAGCGGGCGGTATGAATTATTCGTCATTTGAGTAGTATCGCTCCGTCGCAAGTAAGTCGATCAGTCTGTCAGTCTCTCAGTCAGTCAGCCACAGCCGGACTGGCCGACTGAAAGACTGACCGACTGACTGACTCGCTCCTAGCCGCCCGCCTCGATCTTCGCCGTGATCAAACCGATCTTGATGTCCGGATCGGCGCCGTGCGCGATGTCAATGACCTGCGCCACGTCGGAGAAGGGCAACACATCGTCAGCCTTGACGAACATGACCTTCTGCGCGCGCGTCTTGAAGATCTCCGCCAGTCGTCCCTGCAGATCGCCCCAGGTGACCTCGTCCTGATTGATCTTCAGGTTCGGCCGGTCGCCCGCGCCCTTGATCACCTGCACCACGATGGTGCGGTCAAGGGGCTCGGTCTGCTTGCTCTGGTCCTTCGGTGGCTGTGGCACCAGCGCGTCCAGCCCGTGCGGCGTCAGCGGCGTGATGACCATGAAGATGATCAGCAGCACCAGCAGCACGTCGATAAGCGGGGTGACGTTGATGTCAGCGTTCGGTCCGCTGCTACCCCCCATTGCCATTCCCATAAAGTCAACCTCGTATGAGTTCTATCTTGCCTACAGCGTCATTTCCCGCCACCGGGCGGCGGTGTCGTTCCGGGAGTATTAGCGTACGAACCGCCCGACTTGCGCTGCTCCGTCAGCAGTCCCAGTTGGTCCACGCCCGCTGCCCGGACGTTGTCCACGACTTCCACCACGCTGCCATACTTCGCGCGCGCATCGGCGCGCACAAAGACGCGCTTGTCCAGCCGCGCACTGATCTTGTCCTTGATCTTGTTGGTCAGCTGGTCCGGCGTGATCAGGTCATTGCCCAGGAACACCCTGCCGTCTTTCGTGACGGCGACGAGCAGTGCGTCATCCTTGTCGGCGTCAGGCATATCGACCGGGTTATTGGTCTTCGCCATGTCCACCGGAACGCCGTGCTGCAGCATGGGCGTGATGACCATGAAGATGATGAGCAGCACCAGCATCACGTCCACCATCGGCGTGACGTTGATGTTGGAGTTGACGTTGGCGCCTTCGTTCCGTTTTGCGAGTGCCATGGGACCTCATGTTCACAGCCCGGGGAGCCGCGCCCTGCGGCCCCCCCGAACCGAGGAGAAAGATCTGACCGTCCGCCTTACTTGCGGCCGCGCCGCTTCAGGAAGTAATCCACCAGCTCGCTCGACGAGTTGTCCATCTCCACGTCGAACGCTTCCACGCGGTTGGTGAAGTAGTTGAACATCATGACGGCCGGGATGGCGACGAACAGCCCGATGGCGGTGGTCACCAGCGCTTCCGAGATGCCGCCGGCGACCGTGGCCAGACCGGTGGCCTTGGAGCCGGAAATCTCGCGGAACGCGTTCAGGATGCCGACCACCGTGCCGAACAAACCGACGAACGGCGCCGTCGAGCCGATGGTCGCCAGGCCGCCGAGGCCGCGCTTCAGTTCGGCGTGCACGATGGCTTCGGCACGCTCGAGCGCGCGCTTCGAGGCCTCGATGGTCTCGCCCGGGATGTCGCTGGATTCCGAGTGCGCCCGGAATTCCTGCAACCCCGCGGTCACGACCTTCGCCAGGTGGCTCTTCTTGTTGCGCTCGGCCACGCGGATGGCCTCATCGATCTTGCCTTCACGCAACGCGCCGGCCACGGCGGGAGCGAACGCGCGCGACTGCTTGCGCGCCGCGCTGAATGCCATGTAGCGATCGATCATGACGCCGATCGACCAGCCCGACATGATGAACAGGATCACGACCACGATCTTGGCCAGAAGGCCCATCTGCTTCCACAGTGAGATCGGGTCCCAGCCCACCGCCGCTTCCTGGTAGAAGAACATGGCGAAGCTGGCCAGGTTGATATTCAGAGATGCCACGATTGCTGCGAGCATGGGTTGTAAGTTTCCTCCTCGGACGCTTGGCTGTTCCGATTGATGTAGTGCTGCTGGGGCCGGAGGCGTTTCAACGACTGCACGCCGGCGCTCTTGGGGTTCGCCCCCTGAGGGAACAGAGCCTCGGACCAGCAGCTTCGACTCGCCATACGGACATTCGCCGCGTGACGGCGGACGCCCGTTTGTTGGATTCCTTTCAGCGTATCGGAGAGGGCCGCTTCAGCGGCCTTCTCCCGTAAAACTGTTTAACCGCCCGACAGGGTGAAGTTCACCGTGATCTGTGTCTCCACTTCCACGGGCTCGCCATTCAAGACGTACGGCCGGTAGCGCCACTGCTTCACCGCGTCAATGGCCGCATTCGTCAACATGGGGTGACCGCTCTGCACTTTCAGGTTCTCGATCGTCCCCTGCTTGCTGATGAGCGCCGTCAACACCACGGCTCCTTGCACGCGCGCCGCTTTCGCGATCTGCGGGTAGATCGGCTTCACCTCGCGCTCGAGCATGCCTGCCACCACGCCCGCCGAAACACGGACACGCGCCGGCGGCGGGGCTGCCTTCGGTACCGGTACCGGGGTCGCGCTGATGATGCCGCCGATCACGCCACCCATCTGGCCGCCGGGCACGCCACCCGGAACGCCACCCACCACGCCCACGGCTCCGGTGGACGGTGGCGGCGCCTCTTCTTCTTTGATCATCTGGACTTTTTGCGGGATCTTGGTCGGCGTGCGGAGCTGACCGTTCTCGATCTCGGTCTGCACCACCTTGACGATTTTGATCGGGGCCGCTGCCGGCGGCGGCGGTGGCGGCGGTGGTGGCGGCGGCGCCACCAGGAAGGTCATCAGCTGCTGGCGCGGCAGCGCTTCCGTGACGATCAGCGGGATCAGGACCAGAATGCCCAGCAAGCCCACCTGGATGACGAACGAGAACAAGGTGGTCACGCCGCGTTTTGTCTTCAGCTTCCCGCCGGACTCAATAAGGCTGTCTTCAAACATAGGCCGTTCCCCTAAGAACCGAACTGCCGGAACCTTGAGGCTGCGCCGCTTGCCGCTTCCTAAGGTTCACTTTGGCTTGCAGACGTTAGACACCGGGAGGGGTTCTTTTGCTCCCTGGTCCAGACCCTGCAAGAACGCTCCGCGTACAACCGATGCCGGACAGAGCGAAGGGCAGACATCATAAACGCCCCCTGCACCTCTCCCGCAAGTTAAAAAACGAACAACTCTCGCGCCTGCATCAAGCCGTCTTGGGCTTCCGTGCCGGCGCCGCTACCGCGACCAGGTTGCGTTGACCGCGTTGCCCGCGCCAATCCTGGTAAGCGACCAGCATGGGCGCTGCGACCGCGATCGAGGAGTAGGTACCTATTAGGATGCCGATGACCAGGGCAAAGGAAAACCCGTGCAATACCTCTCCTCCAAACAAATACAGCGAAAGCACGGTCAGGAACGTAAGGCCCGAGGTCAGGATCGTCCGGCTCAGCGTCTGGTTGATGCTCCGGTTCACGATCGCGGCCAGCGGCTCGCGCCGCATCAGCTTCAGGTTCTCGCGGATACGGTCGAAGACCACGATCGTATCGTTCATCGAGTAACCGACCAGCGTCAGGATGGCGGCGATCACGGTGAGGCTGATCTCTTTATTGGTAAGGGAGAACGCACCCACGGTGATCAGCGTGTCGTGGAAGCACGCCACCACGGCGGCCACGCCGTAGATCAGCTCAAAACGGAACCAGAGATAGATCAGCATGCCCGCCAGTGAGTAAAGGACGGCGAGCAGCGCCTGGTTCTGCAACTGCTTGCCCACGGCAGCGCCCACGATCTCCACGTTGCGCACGCCGAAATTCGAGAGGAAGAAGCCTTCTTGCAACGACGCGAGGTTGCGCGCATCCGTGGCGCCGTTCAGGTCATTGAAGGAAGCCAGCACGCCACCGTGACCCTTGTCGCGGCTGTCTTTGACGGCTTGCGCGGCCGCGCTGTAGACCTTGCGGTCGCCGCCGTTCTTCAGCGGGTCTTTTTCTACCAGGAAGTTCTCGAGGTTGAGGACGGGCGCATTGTTCAGGTCCTGCTTGCTGCCCGCACTCTGCGCCGCCGGCGAGCTCTTCTCCAGCGCCGCGATGATGGTGTTCTTGCCCTGCGTCAGGTCCTCGGCCGATGTCGTCTTCTCCATCGACAGGCTGATCAGCACTTCATTGCCGGCGGTCTCGCCGTAGTTCTGGATGCGCGCGCCCTTGATGCCGGCCTTGTCCAGGTCGGCGCGGATCTGGTCGAGATTCGGCGTCGCCGTGAACTTTACGTAAGCGTCGGTGCCGCCGCGGAAGTCAACGCCCTTCGGCACGCCGTGCCAGAAGAACATGCTGAGCAAGCCGGCGGTGCTGAAGATCAGCGAGAAGCCAAGGAAGAACCACTTCTTGCCTAACCAATCGATGTTGGGACTGCGAAAAAACTCCACGCTCAAACCCCATTCGTTATTCGTTATTGGCTATTCGTTATTGGCGAGCACCGCTCAATAGCCAATAACAAATAGCGAATAACTAGATCGACAACGCTTCCCCGCGCTGCTTACGCTGCAACACCGCTTCGAAGATGACGCGCGAAACAAATACCGCCGTAAACAGGTTCGCCAGCAGGCCGAACGTCAGCGTGGTGGCAAAACCCTTTACCGGGCCCGTCCCGAAGATGAACAGGATGGCCGCCGAAACGATCGTCGTGACGTGCGTATCGATGATGGTGATCCAGGCATGCGCAAACCCCTGGTCCACCGCCTGCGCCGCCGTCTTCCCGGCGCGCAGCTCTTCGCGGATACGCTCGAAGATCAGGACGTTCGAGTCCACACCCATGCCGACCGTCAGGATGACGCCGGCGATCCCCGGCAGCGTCAGCACGCCGCCGAAGAAACCGAGGAACCCGAGCAGGATGACCAGGTTCAGGATCAGCCCAACGTTCGCGTTGATCCCCGCGCCCCGGTAGTACACCAGCATGAAGATCATCACCGCGGCCATGCCGATCACGGCCGCGCGCACGCCCTGGCGTATGGAATCGGCGCCCAGCGATGGTCCCACCGTGCGCTCTTCGCCGTACTTGATGCTGGCCGGCAGCGCACCCGAACGCAAGATCATGGAAACGTCCTGCGCCCGTTGCTGGTCGCCGATGCCGGTGATGCGCACTTCGTCGCGGATCGGCTCCTGGATGTTCGCGACCTCGCGCACCGTATTGTCGAGGATTATCGCCAGCCGATCACCGACGTGGTTGCTGGTGAAGGCGTAAAACCGCTGCCCGCCATCGCCGGTAAGGCTGAAGCGCACCGCTGGCCGGCTGACTTCATCGACCGTCGGCTGCGCATCGCGCAGGTCGCGGCCGGTGACGGCGGCGCTCTTCGAAAGGATGTACCACTCCTCGGCGTTGTCGCTGCTGCTGGTGTTGCGCGCCGCTCCGCGGCCTTTGAAGACCTCGCCATCGGGATGCTGCGCCAGGGCGGCCTGCGCATCCTGCTGGCTGGTGAAGGGTCCGACGAGCGCCTGGCGGATCTCCAGGATGGCGGTGGACTGCATGATCTCTTTCACTCGCGCCGGATCGTCCACGCCCGGCAACTGCACCAGGATCTGGTACTCACCCAGACCGTGCTCCTGGATCACCGGCTCGCTCACGCCCAGCTTGTCGATACGGTTGCGGATGGTCTCGATGGCCTGCGTCACGGTTTGGCGCTTCAGCGCCTCCAGCGACTGCGCCTTCATCGTGAGGTTGAATTCGTTGTTGGCGCCGCTGGCGACGTCGTACTCGGGCAAGCGTTCGCTCACCGTGTTGCGCAGCTCGGAGGCACCGGCGGGATCCACGCCCTTGACTGTGATCTTGTCGGGCGCGCCCTGCGGATCGGGCTTCACGATGTCGGCGAACACCACCTTGGCGCGCGTCAGGTCTTCGCGCAGCCGCGCCACGGCGCGATCGCTTTCGGCGCGCACGGCATCGTTCACCTGCACTTGCAGGATGAGGTGGGAACCGCCCTTAAGGTCCAGCCCGAGATGGATGCGGTCGAGCAGCGCGGTCTTCAACCCTTCGCCGCTCAAGCTCTTCGGGAAGCCGAAGATGCCGTAGAGGAATACCAGCAGGATGACGACGATGATTGCGCTCTTGGTGGCCAGGTTCTTCTTCATGACAGCTCGGTTGATCCGCTCCGCTTAACTTTTTGCCTCTTCCGTCGCTACCTGTACGACCGCCGATCGCGATATCTCCATCCGCAGATTGTCCGGCGGGATCTTCAGGTGGACCGAGTCATCCTTCAGGGCGATGATCGTCCCGCGGATGCCGCCGCTCGTAATGACACGGTCACCCGTCTTCAGGTTCCCCAGCATCTCCTGCCACTTCTTCTGCCGGCGCTGCTGCGGCATGATCAGCAGCACATAGAAGATGACGAAAATGAATACCAGCGGCGCCATACCCAGCCAGGTAAGGCTGCCGCCCGATTGCTGGGCCAGAAGTGAAGGGATTACCGTCGCGTTCAAATCCTTTTAACCCACACAGACCAGAATCAAGCAGCCGGACACACCGCTTGCGCTCTACGAAAACTGAACCCTTCGTGCTCTGTCGCTTCGGATTTCCAGCGCGCTCTGCGCCGGAATGGCCCAAGCCTGCACCTATCCTGGTGCTAGGTTCTTACTGGCGGGCTTTCGACCCACCCGGGGCCCGGGGCGTCCCGGCCGCCACGCGGCTGCCGGAGCCAGACGAAGGAAGACCAGACAACAACGTTCCGGACAACTCTCCGAGTTCAATAGCATACCGTACGCGCCGCATGGTCGCAAGATAGTGGGCGAGGTTGTGTACGGAGTTCAGCACCTGCGCCAGCATCTCGTTCGTCGCATAAAGATGACGCAGATACGCGCGCGAATACCGCCCGCACACCTTGCAATCGCATGCGGGATCGAGCGGCCCTTCGTCGGCGGCGTAACGCGCATTCTTGATCGTCAGCCGGCCTTCGCTGGTGAAAAGCAATCCGTGGCGCGCGGCGCGCGTCGGCAGGACGCAATCCATCATGTCGATACCCATCGCGGCGTAGCGCACGATCTCTTCCGGGGTGCCCACGCCCATTAGGTAACGCGGCTTATCGGCTGGAAGATGTGGAAGCGTTGCCGAGACTACGTCATACGTTGCGCTCCGCGGCTCGCCGACGCTCAGCCCGCCGATGGCGTAGCCGGGGAACCCGATCTCGACCGTGCGCTCGGCCGATTCGCGACGGAGGTCGGGATGAACGCCGCCCTGGACGATGCCAAAGAGCGACTGCCTTCGTTCACCGTCAGAGGAGGCCCACGGGACCTCGTCCTTATGTTTCTCGAAATGCTCCTTGCACCGCCGCGACCAGCGCGCCGTCATCTCCAACGAGTCGCGCGCGCGCTCGCGCGTTGCGGGGAACTCGGTGCACTCGTCGAACGCCATGATGATGTCGGCGCCCAGCGCGATTTGCGCGTCCATCGCCGACTCCGGCCCGAGGAATTGCGACGAACCGTCGAGATGCGAACGGAACTGCACACCCTCCTCCGTCACCTTGCGGAGTTCGCTCAAGCTCCACACCTGGAAGCCGCCAGAGTCCGTGAGGAGGTTGCGCTCCCAGCTCATGAAGCGATGCAGCCCACCGAGCCGCCGCATCATGTCTATCCCGGGCCGCAAAAAGAGGTGGTAGGTATTCGCTAGCAGGATCTCGACCCCAAGGTCTTCGAGGGTGTCTTGCGGCACGCCTTTGACGTTGGCGAGTGTGCCCACGGGCATGAACACGGGTGTCTCCACCGTGCCATGCGGCAGCGTGAGGCGTCCGCGGCGAGCCTCGCCCGCGGTCTTCAGGATCTGGAAATCCAGGGACACGCAACGTGATTGTAGCGACTTGGCTCTCGACAAGTGGCGCAGGCGCCCTCGCCTGCGCCTTATAATCGCCCGCCCATGAAGTTCAAGTTGCCGAAGTCCTCGTTTTCATACCGGCGCAACCTGCCACACTTGCAACGAGGGCTGCGGCCACTCTTCGTCACTTTTCACACACTGGCGTTCCTGCCCTTACCACCCGCCGCTCTTGATGTGATCTTTGATGTCATCCTGCGAGAACACCTGCGACGCATTCACATTCACGCCTTCGTCGTGATGCCCGAGCACGTGCATATTCTCTTCAGTCCATTGCTCACGCCCGGAGGTAATGTCGTAGAGGCAAGAGCGGTCCTGCAAGCTATCAAGAGCATTTCGGCGCGCCAAGTCAACCGGGCACTCGAGCGGAAGGGCGCGGTGTGGGACGAAGAGTGGTTCGATCATTGGCTGCGCTCGACGGAGTCTCTGAAGCAGAAGATCGAATACATCGAGCAGAACCCCGTGCGACGTGGACTCGCGAAGACAAGCAGCGACTACAAATGGTTGTGGATCAATGACCGTGATTTCGTCTGAAAGCGCGGGCGAGGGCGCCCGCGCCACCTGTTGAGATTCGCTTAGGAGCACGCCATGCAAAATGTCCGAAGCATTGGGATCGTCCTTGGTCCTATCGTGATGCTGTCGCTCGTCGTCGTCGCGCAGTCTCCGAAGACACCCGCACCCGTCACCTACCTCGACGCCGAAAAGGTCACCGCTACCTTCGCCAAGGGTGGCACGCTGTTCGACGGCGGCAACTTCGATATCCGTGCCGGGCGGCGCAACGACGCCTCGGGCGCAGCCGAGGTCCATGCCACCGACACGGACATCTTCTATGTACTCGAGGGCACCGGCACGTTCATCACCGGCGGCACGCTCGACGAGCCGCGCAATACCGGCCCGAACGAGATCCGCGGCAAGTCGATCAACGGCGGTGACGCGCGGCAGCTGAAGAAAGGCGATGTCATCGTCATCCCCAAAGGCGTTCCGCATTGGTTCAAGGAAGTGAACCCGCCGTTCCTCTATTTCGTCGTGAAGGTGAAATAGTCATTAGAATTCCAGCACTTCCATTGGAGCCAACACCATGCGCACTGGGTTCGTCCTCATCGCCGTCCTCGCCTTGATCACCCTCGCCGCCGCCCAGCAGGATTTCAGCAAGGTCGAGATCAAGGCCGAACGCGTCGCCGGCAACATTTATATGCTCACCGGCGCCGGCGGGAACATCGGCGTCTCGGTGGGCGACGACGGCATCATCATCGTCGACGACCAGTTCGCCCCGCTGGCCGAGAAGATCCGCGCCGCGCTGAAAGGCATCACCGACAAGCCGGTGAAGTTCGTCATCAACACGCATTGGCACGGCGACCACACCGGTAGCAATCCGCAGTTCGGCGAGACGGCCACCATCATCGCGCAGGACAACGTCCGCAAGCGCCTGGCCTCTGGACGGCAGGGCGCAACGCCGCAGGCGACCATCGCTCCCATGGTGAAGGCCGGCCTGCCAGTCATCACCTTCGAGCATGACGTTACCGTGCATGCCAACGGCGAAGACATCCGCGCGCTGCACTTTCCCGCTGGACATACCGACGGCGACTCCATCATCTTCTTCTCGCGCTCCAACGTCGTTCACATGGGCGACGACTTCGTGACCTATGGCTTCCCCTTCATCGACCTGAGCAGCGGCGGCGGCGTGAAGGGCATGATCGCCGCGGCGCAGGAGGTGCTGCGCACCGTCCCGGCCGACGCGAAGTTCATCCCCGGTCACGGTCCGGTCTCGAGCGCCGCCGACCTGCGCGCCTTCGTCGCCATGCTGCAGGAGACCACGGCGATCGTGGAGCGCGGCATCAAGGAGGGCAAGACGCTCGACCAACTCAAGCAAGCAAATGTCCTCGGCGCCTACAGCACCAAATGGAGCCCGCAAGGCGCGTTCATCAACACCGAGAGCTTCCTGACGACGCTCTTCAATGACCTGAGCGGCAAGAAGACGGGTGAACTGCTGCGCCACAACTGATCGACTCGGTGCTTCTCTGCGACCTCTGCGTCCTCTGTGGTTAAGCATTTTGTTTTTCCGCGGGTCATGATTAAATCCCGCGTTCCCACATGTCCCTTACCGCCAAACTTCCCTTCGGCAAGCCGCAGATGTTCGCGCTTGCCCTCCTTGCCGCCTACGCGGCGCAGTGCCTGTGGGTAGCGTCGGCGGCACCGTTCGAGCCCGAGGAGATCTCTTACATCCATTATTGGGATTCGCCCGAGCGCTACTCCAATCCCGAACACACGCCTTTCATCTATCAGATCGCCGGCAACTGGGGCTTGGCCCTGGAGAACGCTGGCCTCGGTAGCGCGCAACTGGCGGAAGCGAACTGGTACCTGCGGCTGCCATTCATCATCTTCGGTCTGCTGCGCGGAGCGTCGTTGTGGTACGTCGTGCGCCGTCTCTACGGAGAGCGCGGGGCGTACCTCGCCCTGGCGCTGTATTCCTTCTCGCCGCGCATGGTCGCTGAAGGCTCGCACGTCTGGCCTGATGTGCTTGCGAGTTGGGGATGTTTCGGCGCGGTCTTTGCCGCCATCGCCACTGCCCACACGCTCTATGCGCCGCTGCAGGTATCGAGCAGCAGGCGGCGCCTGCGCGAGGTCCTGATGGGCCTCGGCCTGGGAGTCGGCATCGCTGCCCAGTTCCCCGTCGTCCTGGCGGCGCCTGTTACCTTCGCTTTCGTGCTCTACCTGGTACCCGTGCGGCGTTTGTGGGGCGCGCTGGCCGCCGTTGGCGGCACCGCCATTGCGCTCTTCGTCCTGCTCACCGTGTACGCATTTCGCCCCGCGGTCTTTGCCAACGGATTGCTCAATGCCTGGTGGATCTCGCTGCGCATGCGTCCACTCGGACTGCGTTTCCAAACCTTGCTGGGTCTGTGGCACGAGACGGATTGGGCATTCCTTGCCCTGCTGGCGGTGGCGCTCGTCACCTGGATGGCGTGGAAGCGTGCGCGCTACTTTGCCAATACCGCACCGTTGCTCGTGGCCATCGTCATCGTGCTGTTCGCACCGCTTCTTTCCGTGGACCTGCCCTGGCGGATGTGGATACCGGCGGTTCCGTTCGTTCTCATCTTCATCGGAGGCATCTTCGCCGACTTGCTGGATACATCGCGTCAGAAGATGGTGATCACCGCCGCCGCAGTCCTAGTCGTCGCCGACGTCGCACTCAGCCTTTATCGCATTATTACGACGTATGACTTGCTGACGCGCTGACCTGCGCCCGCACCGGACTTTTCAGGTACAATCCGCCGTTCCCGAAAGAGGTCAACCATGGCGACAGCAGATCAGGGCGACATGACGGTCGTGGTGCCGAAGCTCAGCCAAGCCGAACGCATCATCAATACTTTCGTCGCGCCCACGAAGACATTCAACGACGTGCGCCGCAGCGCGAGCTGGTGGGCACCGTGGTTGCTCATGGCCGTTTGCAGCGTGGCGATGGTCATGACCGTGAGTCAGAAGGTCGGGTTCGAGCAGGTGAACGAGAACAACCTGCGCATGCGCCCGAAACAGCTGGAGCAATTGGAAAAGGCGCCACCGGACCAGCAGGCGAGGCAGCGCTCCATCGGTGTTGCCGTCACCAAGGGGATTTCTTATGGCTTCCCCTTGGCTTCGCTCATCTTCCTCGCCATCGTCGCCCTCATCCTTTGGGCCACGGCCAACTTCGGCGCCGGAGCCGAAACGACATTCGGAGCGGTGATGGCGGTGGTGATGTACGCCAGCTTGCCAGGATGCATCAAAGCCTTGCTCACTGTCGTGACGCTGCTGGCGGGTGTGAGCCCCGAAGGCTTCACCTTCCAGAATCCCATCGCCAGCAACCTCAGCTTCCTGGCGCCGACGCCGGGAGCGCTGAACGCCGCACTGACCGCTCTTGACGTCTTCCAGCTCTGGACACTGTGGCTCACCGTGATCGGGCTCACCTGCATCGGCAAGCTGAAGCGCGGCACGGCCATCGGTATCGTGTTCGGCTGGTGGGGCTTCGTGACGCTGCTGGGCGTCGGTGTCGCCGCGATGTTCTCGTGATCCAAGTTCCGTGATTCCGTCATAGGAGAGATTGAGATGAAACGCTATTGTGTGGTCGCCATTCTCATGTTGTCGCTCGTCGCCTACGCGCAGGCCCCGCAGGGCGCGCCGCAGATCGATCCTAAGAACCCGGTCGTCTCCGTGGTGAAGGGCATGTTCGAAGGACGCGCACGCGCCATCCTCAGCTCCGCCGATTTGATGCCCGCCGAGAAGTGGAATTACAAGCCCACCGACGCGCAGCAGACCTTCGGCGAAGTGATGTCGCACATCGCCACGTCGAACGGTTCTCTGTGCGCGCGCATCGGTGACGGCACGGCGCCCGAGGTCGTGACGTCGTCCAAAGGCGGCGACGGCAAGGAAAAGATCACCGCGGCGCTGAAGGCTTCATTCGACTTCTGTCGCGACGCGCTGTCGAAAGCAGACGACTCGAAGCTCGCCGACCAGGTCCCCTGGCGGAATAACACCAAGATCGTTCGCGCCCGTCCGATTGTCGAGCTGCCGGTCGATCTCTACGACCACTACGCAGCCATCGCCGGCTACCTGCGGCTCAACAACATCCTGCCGCCGACGGCGCAGCCACGGCCGCAGTAAGAACGCAATTGGCGGTTGGCAGTTAGCATTTGGCAAACACGACCCAACGGTCTTGCCAACTGCCGATTGCCAATCGCCACCTGCTTTCTGCTACCATTTGACCAGCATTTTCAACCGCTTAACCCAACCCGGTTCCCGAGATGAGCAGCCGCTGTTCTAATCAGTCCTAAGATTTCCACTATGCCCTCCCTCGCACTCCGCATGAAGCGCCAAGCCCGGGCGATGAACCGCCGTTGGCGCGAATTCCGCATGATCGCGAAGGGAGTGCTGTCGACGGATCACCCCGTGCAGGCCCACATCGTGCCCATCCGGCGCTGCAACTTGGCTTGCGGGTATTGCAACGAGTACGACGATTTCTCCAAGCCCGTACCGGTCGAAGAGATGTTCCGCCGCGTCGATCATCTGGGCGAGCTCGGTACCACGCTCATCGTGATCAGCGGCGGCGAGCCGCTCATGCATCCCGAACTAGAAGCGGTGATCGCGCGCATCCGGCAGAACGGCATCATGGCGGCCTGCATCACCAACGGCTACCTGCTGACCTCCGACCGCATCGAGAAGCTGAATCGCGCTGGGCTCGAGCACCTGCAGATCTCCATTGATAACCTCCAGCCCGACGACGTCTCCATGAAGTCGCTGAAGGTGCTCGACAAGAAGCTGCAACTGCTGGCCGAACATGCCGAATTCCACGTGAACATCAACTCCGTGGTCGGCGCGGGAGTCAATGACCCGCAGGACGCCGTTACCATCGCGCGCCGCGCGCTGGAACTGGGATTCACCTCCACCGTCGGCATCATCCACGACGGCACCGGGCAGCTGAAGCCCCTCGACGCCGCGTCACTCGCCGCCTACGACGAGATCAAGCGGCTCTCCAAGTCGAGCTATTCGCGCCTGAATCGTTTCCAGGACAACATCGCCCACGGCCGCCCGAACCAGTGGCGCTGCCGTGCCGGTGCACGCTATCTCTACATCGACGAAGACGGCCTGGTGCACTACTGCTCACAGCAACGCGGCTATCCGGCGAAGCCCATCGTGGATTACACGCTCGCCGACATTCGCAGCGAATACCTCACCGAGAAATCCTGCGCGCCCATGTGTACCGTCTCGTGCGCGCACCAGACCGCCTACATGGATTGGTGGCGCGATCCCCAACACGCCGCTCCCGCTCCTGCGCCCGTGCCTCCATCCGCTCACGAGCCCGAGCTCGTGCAGATCGAACAGGGCGATTAGAACTAAAACCCTGCCTGACCGACACACATAGCGAACCGGCTGGTGCAGGCCGCATTCGGGACGCTATGACAAGCCTATAGGGCGTTGTTAACCCGCCGTCCATAAGAGGCCTTGGAGCGACGCGAGAGAAAAAACTGATAACTTTCTCTCCCATAGGCCGTCTATGGAGATGAACTAGGGTCACACTATGGTCCGCCCTGCTGACAAGTCAGAACTCCTCCCTGGCACGCTCGAGATGCTCATCCTGCAAACGCTCAAGCGTGGCGAGCAGCATGGTTACGCCATCGCGCAGCACATCCAGAGCGTCTCCGACGAAGTGCTGCAGGTGGAAGAAGGGTCGCTCTATCCCGCGCTGCAACGCCTGCTGATGAAGGACTGGGTCACAGCTTCCTGGGGCACGTCGGCGAACAATCGCCGCGCCCGCTACTACCGCCTGACGACTGCGGGCCGCAAGCAGTTAGGGCTGCGCTCGGAAGCGTTCCAGAACATCGTGGCAGCGATCCGTAAGGTGATGCAGCCGGCGTAAGGAGGTCCAGTGCCCGGATTCGGTGAGTTCCTGCGACGTTCCACCGCATGGTTCTCGCGCTCGCACCGTGAGCGCGAGTTGCGCGAGGAGTTGGAGTCTCACATCGCGTTGCGCACCGAACAGAACATCGTCCGCGGCCTCGCACCTGAAGAAGCTCGTCGCCAGGCGCTCGTGCAATTCGGCAATCCATCACTCTTGCGCGAAGAAGGGCGCTCCGCCTGGGGATACATGTGGCTCGAGACGCTACTGCTCGACGTCCGCTACGCGCTGCGCATGCTGCGCAAGACGCCGGCGTTCACCGCCGTCGTCGTCCTCACGCTGGCGCTCGGCATCGGCGTGAACACCGCCATCTTCAGCGCGATCAACGCCGTCATGCTGCGCTTGTTGCCTGTACCGCAACCGGAGCAACTCGTGCTGCTGAACTGGTCGCATAAAGAATGGCCCAAGAAGGTCCTCGACGACCTGGAGGGCAGCAGCTTCCGCGACAAGTCCGGCAAGGGCAGCACCAGCTATTCCTTCTCCACGGCGACCTACGATTACGTGCAGCAGCGCAACGACGTCTTCAGCGAGACCTTCGCCTTCGCCGCCAACAGCGGGACGGTGAACATCGGATTGAACGGCCGCGCCGACAGCGCCGGCCTGCAAGGCGTCTCCGGCAATTTCTTCGCCGGCCTCGGCGTCTCCGCCATGCTCGGACGCGCGCTCCTGCTAGCCGATGACGCCGGCAACGGCGCCCCGGTCACGGTCGTTTCATACTCCTTCTGGAGCCGCAAGATGGGCCGCGATCCCAGCGTGCTCGACAAGGCGATCACGGTGAACGGCACGCCCCTCACGGTGATCGGCGTCATGCCGCCCGACTTCTTCGGCATCGAACCGGGAGAAGTCCCCGACCTTTGGGTCCCGCTCAACCTGTATGCGTTCCAAGCCGCGCAAGGCGGCTTCGAAGTGCGGACCCCGAAGGTGTGGTGGACCGGCATCCTCGGCAGGCTCAAGCCCGGCGAGACGGCGGAGCACGCGAACGCGCAGCTCGGCGTGCTCTTCCGCCAGTCGCTCGCGCAAGCAGACGCGAACCTGGCCGACGCCGACATCCCACAGTTGGAACTGGTGCCTGCTGCCCGCGGACTCAATCAACTGCGCCGCCGCTTCTCCGATTCGCTCCTGCTGCTCATGGCGATGGTCGGCGTCATCCTTCTCATCACCTGCTCCAACGTCGCCGGCCTTCTGCTGGCCCGCGCCACCGCGCGGCGCAAGGAGATCGCCATCCGCGCCAGCCTGGGTGCGGCGCGCACGCGCATCGTGCGTCAGTTGCTCACCGAGTCCGTGTTGCTCGCGCTGCTCGGCGGTGTTGCCGGTGTGCTGCTCGCGCGCTGGGCCGGTGCGGGACTCGTCGCGCTCCTCGCCGGCGGGCGCACCCCGGTGGAGATCTCGGTCGCGCCCGACCTGCGCGTCCTCGCCTTCACCGCTGCCGTCTCCATCCTGAGCGGCGTGCTCTTCGGGCTCGCTCCCGCGCTACGTGCCACGCGTCTCGACGTCTTCGATACGCTCAAGCAGGTCGCCGCATCGGGACTCGGCGGCTCGCGCCGCTTCCTCTCCGGCAAGCTGCTCGTGGGCGCGCAGGTCGCGCTGTCGCTCGTACTCGTGATGGGCGCAGGCTTGCTGCTCGGCACCCTGCGCAAGCTCGAACAGCTCGACATCGGCTTCGATCGCACCAACCTGGTCTCATTCCGCGTGCAGCCGGGATTGAATGGCTACAAGGACCAGCGCCTGGCGGATTACTACGCCGAACTGCAGCGCCGTCTGGCGGCCATCCCCGGCGTCCGCTCGGTCACGCTTTCGCAGCTTGGGCCTATCGCCTCCGGCAGCTCTTCGACCGCGGTCGCCATCCCCGGCTTCTCCGAACCCGGAAAGCGCGTCAACGTCTACCGCCACTCCGTTGGCCCACGTTATTTTTCAACGCTCGGACTGCCCATTCTTCTCGGGCGCCCGCTCGGCGAACAGGACAACGCCACCACCGCACCGGTCGCGGTGGTCAATCAGAAGTTCGTCGCGATGTACATGCGCGGCGAGAACCCCGTCGGACACACGTTCGAGTACAACAAGCGCACCTTCACCATCGTCGGCCTGGCGAAGGATGCCAAATACGCCCGCATCCGCGAGGAAGCGCCGCCCACGATGTATCTGTCATATCTGCAGCCGACCAACGGCAGGTTCACCTTCAGCTTCCTCACGTACCTGCTGCGCACCGAGGGCGATCCACGCTCCGTCTATGGGGCGATCCAGCGCGAAGTCCTCGCCACTGATAAAGATGTGCCGCTCAGCAACCTGCACACCGAGACCGAACTCATCGACCAGGTGCTGTTCCTCGAGCGTACGTTCGCGCTGCTGAGCAGCGTGTTCGGCGGCCTGGCGCTGCTGCTGGTTTGCGTCGGCCTCTATGGAACGATCGGTTACACCGTGGCGCAACGCACCAACGAGATCGGCATCCGCATGGCGCTCGGCGCGCGCCCCGGCAGCATCCTCGGCATGTTCCTCGGCGACACGGTGCGCGTGGTCGCCACTGGTCTGCTCATCGGCATCCCGCTGGCGCTCTTTGCCACTCGTTTGCTGACCACGCAGCTCTATGACCTCTCGCCCCACGACCCGGCAACCATTGCACTCGCTATCGCCACGCTGCTGGCAGTGACGGTCATCGCGGGCTTCATCCCGTCGCGCCGCGCTGCGCATGTTGATCCGATGGTGGCACTGCGTTACGAGTAAACGCCGTCTTGAAAGGGACGGCCTTCAGGCCGTCCTTCACCGACAAGACGCGAGCCGGCTTTAGCCGCTGCGGGACGACTTCAGAGACTCCTGAGGAATCATCTATGCCAGTTATCCAACTGGTAATCCATCTCGTCGTCCATTTTTATTGACCAATTAACAGGCTCGCGGCATTTTGGAGTCGGCGCCGGAGTAGCCCCCGCTACGCGACCGGCGCGGGACCTCACCCAGGGAACCAAGGTTTTGGGCCGATCCCGTTTGGGGAAACGATGAGCGGCCTGAAGTGCCTCCAGAACTTGGGAGGCGGGAACCGGCGCAATCTCGGGGGAGAATACGCGCCGGTTTTTTCTTTCCCCCGAACCGCCCTCCAGAATTGCTATATACTCGCGCCTGCTTTTTAGTGGAGTTATCGCGTCCCGAACTTTAGGGGCGCGGCGGCAGGCGATCCTCATAATTTCATACGGGCCTGCCCATAAATCGGCGCAGCTCCCACTTACGAAATTGCGGGACGGGGTGCTGCGAGCAGGCGAGTGCGTTCGTCGTCGGCCTTAACTCTTAATTGCCGGCGCGGCGTGCTCCCAGGAGAGGAGTGCCCGCATGGACGTTCATCTCATTCGTCTTGTTTTTGTCCTGATCGTAGCGGTAGCGGCTTTCATGATGCATCCCTTCGGCCTGATCCCTGCCGAAGCGGGTCTTGCCGGCCTGGCGATCGGTGTCGGCATCGTCGTCTTCGAGATGCGCCTGCACCGCGTGAGCCTGAAGCGGCTCATCGGCGCCGTCATCGGGAGCGTGACCGGCATCTTCGGCGCTTACCTGTTCAGCCTCGTCATCCGTAACAGCGTGCCTCCCGGCCCGACGCAGAACTTTCTGCAGCTGCTCGTCATGCTGCTCATGTCGTATGTCGGGCTCATCATCGGCGCCAACAAAGGCGACCTGCTGAACCTGGCCGCGCTCGGCGGCATCTTCGGCGGTGAGAAGCAGGGCAAGCGCAGCTTCAAGATCCTCGATACCAGCGTGATCATCGACGGCCGCATCGCCGATATCGCCGAGACCGGCTTCCTCGACGGCATCATCGTGACGCCGCAATTCGTCCTGCGCGAGCTGCAGCTCGTCGCCGACTCCTCCGACTCGCTCAAGCGCAACCGCGGCCGCCGTGGCCTCGACGTCCTGCAGCGCCTGCAGAAGATCGCTACCTTGCAGATCCAGATCGTCGAAGACGACTTCCCCAGCGTGCGCGAGGTCGACATGAAGCTCATCGAGCTGGCCAAGCTCTACGAAGCGAAGATCGTCACCAACGACTTCAACCTCAACAAAGTCGCGCAGCTCCAGGGCGTCGAAGTTCTGAACATCAACGAGCTGGCGAACTCGCTCAAGCCCATCGTGCTGCCCGGCGAGATCATGAAGGTCTTCATCCTCAAAGAGGGCAAAGAGTACGGCCAGGGCGTCGCCTACCTCGACGACGGCACCATGGTCGTGGTGGACAACGCGCGCAAGCTCATCGGCAAGACGGTGGAGATCGCCGTGACCTCAGTGCTGCAGACCACCGCCGGCAAGATGATCTTCGGCAAGTTTGATGAGCGCGGCGTCGGCGCTCTCGGCCCGCGCCCGGAGCGCGAACACGTCGTCCGCGAACATGCTCCGCAGCCGCAGACACCGCAACCGCCGATCGCGCAACAGCGTGAACCGCTGCCACCGCTGCGCAAGGTCGCTACGGAGCGGGGCGAGTAAGACCAACTACGAATCATGGAACCCGGCCGCCCTCGGCCGGGCGAACCGTAGCACAGCGAAGGTCCCTTCTAGGATTCAAGCGCCGCTAGCGACTTCGAACGCACGATTCGCGTCCACATCCAAGCCAGATGCCTTGAGTTCGCGAAGCAGGTTAAGCTTCCAATTTCCTGCATCATCCAATGAGATATAAACCACGCCCTGGTAATCAGAAGGGATTTCTAAATCACCATCGACAAGAGCGCATACTCGGTTGCGTCCCAACTTGCCGATAAAGAAACCGAATTCGAAGATGACGTTCTGCCGAGCACGTTTTCTGGGCTGGTCACCATAGCCAATCTCATGACCCTCATCGTCCGCTGTCAGGAGCGCGATTGCAAACGCCACGTCCGAGTTAAGTTCAAACTTCTCAATTATCGTGGCGCCCTGGTTTGGCTGCTCATGGAGGATGATTGCTTCGAGATTAAGCCTCTCTATGAAACGAGCGACTGATTCCTTTACAGAGGTGTTGTGTCCGTTAATGAGAAACACTCTCCTGCCCGTGGCAAAGCTGTTGGTTGGCTCGTGCGTGAAAAACTCCCCCAAATGAAATGGATCCCGTTCCGGCAACTTCTGCTTCGGTAGCGCTGCATTCGCACCTCGCGAATAAGCCTCATTCTCTTGATGGAAGTCAGCGATGAACCCGTCCCTGGATATCAACCACAAATTGATCTCGGTTGGAACAAAAGCAAGCGGGATCGAGACTTCGTTGGCGGACAGATCCTGCTCAAACGAGGCGTCTCGGTCCCTATTCTTGTAGTGGACTGACAGCTTCAACGAATCCCATTTCGCATTCGCGTCGAATCCTATCTTCAAAGTTGATCCCGCAATAGAGATGTGACCGAAACGTGCTGTCGGGTTTGGGATTGTCACCAGAATGTGGCCGAGACGGGCATCGGACGAATCATGGAAAACGCCGAAACGCAGAATTTCTTTGATCGCTGCAAATGCTGACGGATAACTCTTCAAGGAAGGATGCAAAAGAGGCTCATGCGTCACTTGTACAGAGCCAAGCGACACGTCGAAGACCCAGCAAGGCCAACCAGAATATTCATTCTGAGAAGGCTCGTAGCGGTCTGAAAACCCAATGCTGCTCCCAACCAACGGCCACGTGCTTGCTGAGAAATGCCTCTCACTCAGCGCGCTGAGGCGAGAGAGCAGAATGTCCTTGCTGAGTTCTTCGACGACAAATATTAGCTCTCCATAGTCAATGGTGTTTGTTGGCTCGCGTGCCGCTGTTTTCGGCTTGACGTCAATTCGACTAATAACGTGCTGAACTTGGCCATCCGGGGTACGGCTAAGCGCAGTTCGCTGGATGATCTGGCCAAACCAATGCGCATCTCGCTCAATCAGCGTTTCGACGCGTGAGTAAAACGTCGCCGCGTCGTAGTTGTAGTTCGACAGCCGTAAATCAAAGGGCTTCATTAGGTCGCCATCTTGCCACGCATACTGCCCTTCGGCCAATGTTACAACCTGTGGAAAATTAGCTTTAAGATGTTGGCCTTCCAAGCAATTGATTTCAAAGAGAATTCTGTCGTTGCGTTCGCATGAGGCTGCTTACTACCCTGATTGCGTCGCTCAGGCGCACCGCTCCCATGAGCGGCCTTTGTTCTTTCAGAACTCGAATTCGAAACCTAAGTCCCATCCTTGCGGGACTTTGCGCGATCTGTTGCGAAGTACTTTAGACAACATATCCGCGCAGGGGGTGGGGGAGGGGGTACCGGTATGGAACGCGATCCCAGAAGCAATCAGACGGCGAATGCCCGCGGCGCTCCACGCTGTGTTGTCGTCAAGCCCAACGGCCGGCGCTGCGGTTCACCTGCGCTGCGCCACGACGATGTCTGCTGGCAACACCGCGAGCAGCGCAAGCGCACCCCCCACGATCGCCCCAAACCGAAGAACCCAACAACCGCCGCGCTCGAATACCTCCTGGTCGAGATCAACGCCGGTCGCATCGAGTACGACGTGGCCATGGTCCTGCTTCAAGGCGTGCATGCCGTCATCGGCGGCAAGAGTCAGGTCCCTGCGGACCTCGCCTACATGCTCAGCGAGGATTAGCCGTGCCTGATGAAGACTTTGCGTGATCTGTTGGTAAGTGCTTTAGAAAACAGATTACGCAGGGTGGGGGAGGGCGCTACCCCCGCGCCCAATGCCCCGGCGCGACCTCGCGCAACGGCGCAGCACTCCTCACGCGCGCGGCGTCGGTGATCGTCGGCAGCGGCTGCGTGCGGTCGGTCGTCAGGGTCGGCACCGAGGCGAGCAATCCTTTCGTGTACGGATGCTGCGGCGCGCGGAAGATGTCGCGCACCGGCGCCAGCTCGACGATCTGGCCGCCGTACATAACAGCCACGCGGTCGGCGACCTGCGAGACGACCGCGAGGTCGTGCGAGATGAACAGCATCGCCAGCCCGAACTTCTGGCGCAGCTCCGCCAGCAGCTTCAGGATCTCGGCCTGGATGGTGACATCGAGCGCCGTGGTCGGCTCGTCGGCGATGAGCAGCTGCGGGCGGTTCACAATGGCCATCGCGATCATGACGCGCTGCCGCATCCCGCCGGACAGCTGGTGCGGATAGTCGCGGGCACGTTCCTCGGGATCGGGCATCTGGACGTCGCGCAGGGCGGCGATGGCGAGCGCCCAGGCTTCTCGTTTACTCCGATGCTGCGCATCGGCTCGCCGGCCGGGGGCGACCGGCGCTACACGAGCCGTGGCGGAACCTGCGCTCGTCCCCACACGAGCCGTGACGGAGTCGGCGACCGGCGCTACACGAGTTGCGGTGTGCGCGAGGACAGCTTCTGCCACCTGGTCGCCGACGCGCATCACCGGATTCAGCGCCGTCATCGGCTCCTGGAAGATCATGCTGATGCGCCGACCGCGGAAAGAGCGCATGCGTGGCTCGTCTAGAGAGAGCAGGTCGGCGCCGTCGAAGATGACATCGCCCTTCGCCTGCGCCTGCAGCGGCAGCAGACGCATGATCGCCAGGGACGTGACGGACTTGCCCGAGCCCGATTCGCCGACGAGTCCCAGCGCTTCCCCGGGCGCGATGCTGAAACTCACGTCGCGCACCGCATCGGTCGCGCCGAAACTGACGGAGAGATTGCGGACGTCAAGCACGCGTTAATCCTACTTGGTTGTCATTCCGAGCGAAGCGAGGAATCTGCTTTTTCGTCGTCAGCGAGATACGCCGTTCGGCGTCGTCATGAAGTCGAGCGCGCGCGCGATGTACTGCTTCATGTCCTTGCGGTGCACGACGGCGTCGAGGAAGCCTTTTTCCAGCAGGAACTCGCTGCGCTGGAACCCTTCGGGAAGCTTCTGCCGGATGGTGTCTTCGATGACGCGCGGGCCGGCAAAGCCGATGAGCGCGCCCGGCTCGGCGATGTTCAGGTCGCCCAGCATGGCGAAACTGGCGCTCACACCACCGGTCGTCGGATCGGTCAGCACCGAGATGTACGGAACACACGCTTCGTCGAGCCGTGCCAGCGCCGCCGAGATCTTCGCCATCTGCATCAGGCTGGCGACGCCTTCCATCATGCGCGCGCCGCCGGACGCCGAAATGATGATGAGCGGCGCTTTTTCTGCGAGCGCGCGCTCGATGGCCCGCGTGATCACCTCGCCCACGACCGCGCCCATACTGCCGCCGATGAAGCTGTACTCCATGGCGCTGATGATGACCTCGCGCCCGGCGAGCTTGCCGCGCGAATTGATGATCGCATCGCTCAAACCCACGGTTTGCTGCGCCTTGCGCAGACGGTCGGAGTATGGCTTGACGTCAACGAAGCGCAGCGGGTCGGTGGAAGAAAGATTCGCATCGAACGTCTCGTACTGCTGCTCGTCGAACAGCAACTCAAGCCGCTGCGTGGCGGTGATGCGGAAGTGGCGCTGGCACTTCGGGCAGACTTGCAGGTTCTCGTCGAGGTCCTTTTTCCAGATGATGTTGCGGCAGTCGTCGCACTTCACCCAGAGGCCTTCGGTACGCACGCGTTTTTCAGCGGCGGCGTCCGGCGGTCCGGGTTCTTCGCGCTTGAACCAAGCCATACGTGAGTTGCGAGTACCGAGTCGCGAGTACTGAGCCGGCCGGGTCTTCACTCGGCACTCAGTACTCGGTACTCAGTACTCAATGCCTCTTTGTGCCATCACGCCTTTCTCATAGGCGTGCCTCACCTGGCGCATCTCCGTCACCGTGTCGGCCAGTTCCACGATGCTCGGATGCGCATTGCGCCCGGTCAATATTACGTGAACCATCTCCGGCTTGCGCTTCAGGACATCGGCCACCTTCGCCGCGTCAAGCATGCCGTAGCTGATGGCGTAGTTGATCTCGTCGAGGACGACCAGGTCCCACTGCCCGCCGAGGATCGCTTGTTCGGCCTCCTGCCACGCGGCGGCGACGCGCTTCACGTCTTCGGGATCGGGCTCGGCGCCGCCGACCTTCACAAAGCCGCGCCCCATCTGCTTCATCACGAACTTGTCGCCGAACGCGGCCACCGCGTCGAGCTCGCCGTAATGCCACGAGCCCTTGAGGAACTGCAGCATGAGGACGCGCATGCCTTGCCCGACCGCGCGCAGCGCCGTACCCATGGCAGCCGTCGTTTTGCCCTTGCCCGGGCCAGTGTTCACGATGATGAGACCGCGGCGCAGTTCGTTCATTGCATCCCGCGAAGTGTAGCCACCCTGAACCGAAAACCGAGACCGGCGCCTTCGATGATTACTCCCGCTCTTCGCAAGAAAGAACGCCCCTCAGAATTTGGCGCGTATTGGGCGATAACCTCGATCACGTCCCTCTTGCCTTTTGCCTTAGGGTAGCTCTCATAGACTTCGCCACTTTCTACGAAACGAAGATAGTCATTGAGCTTGCTCTGCAATATCAACCTGTGCCGGTCAATGTCAGTCCAATCGAGGTGGTCCGAGACGGTGAGATGTACTTCCCTCTCATCACGGGTCAAGGAAATGAAATCGATAACATTTCGATCCTCGACCGTCATCGCTAGTACGCCTTTGCGAAGATGGCGATCTTGTCCGCCGGCTCCCCGGTGTAGCAGCACTTTCCTGTCCCGCCCGGCTGCTCGAGCGGGATGCAGCGGATGGTCGCCTTCGTCTCTTCCTGGATCTTTTCTTCATCCTCGCGTGACCCGGCCCACCACGCGCGCACGAAGCCCTTCTCGATGCCTTGCTTCAGCTCTTCGTAGTCGCGCGCTTCATACGTGTGGTCCTTGCGGAACTGCAACGCCTTCTGGAACAAACCAGACTGGATGTCGTCGAGCAGCTTCAGCACATGCTGCGTAAGTCCGGCTTGCGGGACGAAGGATTTTGGCTTCTTTTTTTCGACGGCTCCGGCTGCGCCTGCGCCTTGCCCAGAAGGATCAGCCGCGCCAAAGTTCACGCGCTGGGCCAAGGCGACGCTTCCCTTCTCGACATCCTTCGGTCCGACCTCGACGCGCAGTGGTACACCCTTCAACTCCCATTCGTTGTACTTGAAGCCCGGCGAGAGGTGGTCGCGCGCGTCTACGTGGAAGCGGATCTGCCCCTTCCACTCGGCGGTGATCTTTTCGACTGCCGCCATGACTTTCGCACGCTCGTCGTCGCTCTTGAAGATCGGCACCACGACGGCCTGGATGGGCGCGAGTCGCGGCGGCAGGACGAGGCCATCGTCGTCGGAGTGCACCATGATGAGCGCGCCGATCAGTCGTGTCGTCACGCCCCAACTCGTCGTCCAGCCGTGCTGCACCTGATTGTTCTTGTCGGCGTACTTGATGTCGAACGCCTTCGCGAAGTTCTGCCCGAGATTGTGCGACGTGCCCGCCTGCAGCGCACGGCCATCCTGCATCATGGCCTCCATGCAGTAGGTGCGGAGCGCACCGGGGAATTTCTCTTTTTCCGTCTTCAGCCCCTGGATGACCGGTACGGCCATCTCTTTCTCGACAAAATCCGCATACACCTCGCGCAGGATGAGCAGCGTCTCGCGCTCGGCGTCAGCTTCGTCCACATGGACGGTGTGGCCTTCCTGCCACAGGAACTCCGTCGTGCGCAGGAACGGACGCGTGCGCATCTCCCAGCGCATGACGTTCGCCCACTGATTGATGAGTAGCGGCAAGTCGCGCCACGACTTGACCCACTTGGCGTAGAAGTAGCCGATGATCGTCTCTGACGTCGGCCGGATGACATACGGCTCGGCGAGCTTCTCGCCGGCAGCGTGGGTCACTTCCGCAACCTGCGGCGCAAAGCCTTCCACGTGTTCGGCTTCCTTCATCAGGAAGGATTTCGGGATCAACAGCGGGAAGTACGCATTCACGTGCCCCGTGGCCTTGATGCGATCATCGAGGCCGCGCTGGATGCCCTCCCACACGGCGTAGCCGGTCGGCTTGAAAACGATGCAGCCCTTCACCACCTCGGCGTAATCAGCCAGGTCGGCGCCGCGGACGATGTCCAGGTACCACTGCGCGTAGTCTTTTTCCCGGGGAGTGATGCCTTCTTTCGCCATGAATCGCTTTCCGCTGTCCGCTTTCCGCTCTACGCCAAATCGGGCGCATGAGCTAAACCTTCGATTGTAAATGGAGAAGGGCGAAAACATTCACCACGGAGGACACAGAGGACACGGAGGAACCGCTCAAAGCTCTGTGACCCTCTGTGTCCTCTATGGTGAAGAAGTTCCATCGTCCGCTGGGTGTCTAAGGCCTTCGCCGCATTGTTCGCGCTCTTCCCGCTCGCTACTGTTTGCCCCACAGTGAAGCGACTTCAAGGAATCATGAAGGCGGGCTGGTTCCGGCTCGCGGCGGTGCTGCTATGTGGTCTGCCGGCGCTCGCTGCGGGTGACAGCACGCCCGCGCTTCCCGATGCCCCGAGTGCTGCGGTGCCCCCGAAGACGCTGCCAAAGGCCGCGGAGCCGACACACGTGACCGGCAGAATGCTGACCATCCAGGCGCCGGTGTCGGGCCGTACGTGCGAAGCTGGACTCGTCCCGGCGCGCGAGTGCGGCGAGCATTGGAAGCCCCTGCTGACGCAATCGCTCACCTTCCTGTTGCTGCAGCATGGCGGCAGGCTCGCCATCGACGGGAACGCGCGCCACGACCTGGTGAACGGCAAGTGGTTCGATGAATGGCGGCAATCGGTCGAGGGCAACAGCATCACGCGCTGGAACGACGGCGATCCCTTCGTCTACGATTACATCGGGCATCCGCTGATGGGCGCCGTCACCGACTTCCTGTACATCCAGAACGATCCGCGCGGCCGCGACTTGACGCTGACGAATACACGCGCCTACTGGACGTCACGCCTGCGAGCGATGGCTTTCTCCGCCGTTTATTCCGCGCAGTGGGAGGTCGGGCCGCTGAGCGAGGCGAGCCTGGAGAACACCGGCCGGGTGTCGTACTACTCCACGAGGTCGCATGGCATGACGAATGGCACAGGCATGGTGGACTTCGTCATGACGCCGGTCGGCGGCACCGCGTGGGCGGTGGGCGAAGACCTGATCGACCGCCAGATCATCTGGCGGCTGGAAGGCCACACCAACAACAAGTTCGCGCTGGCTGCCATGTCGGCGTTGAACCCGGGCCGCAGCGTGGCGAATCTATTGCGACGCAAAGCGCCTTGGTATCGCGACAGCCGCTTCACGCGCCGCGCGCACCTGGACCTGCCTTTTCAGAACGTTGGCCAGTAGCGCTCAACCGCGCTTTGCCGCATCGCTTGCGCCTCGCCACAAATGCATGGCGGCGTATCCGCGCCACGGCCGCCAATCTTCAGCCTGTTGCTGCAGCACTTTCGTCGAGAGCGGACGGCCGTTCCCGGTGACGCGCCGCAACACCAGGTCGGCGGCGGGAAATGCGTCAGGTTCATTCAATGCACGTAGGGCGACGTACTGCGCGGTCCAATCGCCGACGCCGGGCAACCGCTGCAGCGCGGCGGTCACGTCGTCGCTGCTGCCGTCAAACGTCACGCGGCCTTCCGCGACGGCGCGTGCCAGCGCGCGTAGCGATTCGCGCCGGGCTCGCGTCAGCCCGATCCCACTGAGGTCAGCGCGCGCGACCTGGCTCGCTGTCGGAAACAAGTGCGTCAGGCCTGCGTCGCTGATCCTCCTCCCGCACAAGCGCACCAGGCGCGCCAGCAGCGTGCGCGCCGCGGCCACGCTCACCTGCTGTCCTACGATCGCGCGAACGGCACATTCGAACGGTTCCCAGACGCCGGGTATGCGCAGGCCCGGACGGCGCTCGAGGAGAGGCGCAAGCCGGTCATCCGCACCCAACGACGCGGCTATGCACGACGGATCGGCCGCCAGATCGAAGACGCGCCGCGCCGTCGCCACGATCTGAAAGAGCGCTCCCGGATCGGCGCCGCGGACGCGCAGCTCCAGCGCCGGCTCTTCTGCGAGCGGTCGCACGCAGATGACGACACCCGCGCCGCCCGCCGGCACAATGCGCGCATAACCAAGGTCATCGACCTGCTCGACGCCCGGCACGGCGCGCGCGGCGAGGAAGTCGCGCACTTGCTCCCAATCGTACGGTGGACGGAACGCGAGCTTGAGGACGACGTCATTCTCCGCCGATCCCGGACGACGTTGCCGCCGCAACTCACGGGGCGGTCGGCCGTAGGTGGCATGAAAGGAACTGTTGAACCGCCGCAGGCTGCCGAAGCCGGCCGCCAGGGCGATCTCGGTGATCGAGAGATCGGTCTCGTCGAGCAGGCGCTTGGCGAAGTGCAGCCGCCGCGTCTGCGCCACCTCGATGGGCGGTGCGCCGACGTGCTGCACGAACAGGCGATGCAGGTGCCGCGCGCCGATGCCGAGCCGCGCCGCCATCTGCTCCACCGAATCGCGGTCGAGCGCGCCATCGTCGATCAGCCGCAAAGCCCGCCGCACCACGGCCGATGTCCCCAGCCACGCCGGCGTTCCCGGCGCCGCCTCCGGCCGGCAGCGCAGACAAGGACGGAATCCCGCAGCAGCGGCCGCCGCCGCCGTCGGGTAGTAATGGATGTTGCTGCGCTTCGACGTACGCGCGGGACAGATGGACCGGCAATAGATACCGGTTGACGTGACAGCGATAAAGAATTTGCCGTCGAAGCGCGCGTCGCGGCTCATGCGTGCGCGGTCGAACACGCGCACTTCAGGACCCAGTATTTCGCTCATCCAACGCGACGATAGCCCGCGCCGCGACCTCATACTGGCCATTTTCGGACACCGCTTCCGGCCGTGATTCTACTGCGTTCGTCGTGCGCTTGTGCCCATCCATCGCATCCCGCTGTTTCCGCGTCTGAAAGCGGCGAGTGTCGCGCCGCACTCCGTACTAGGGTGGTGACGTAGGCCGAAACGGCCGGTCCACCTATGTCGCGCACCCGGCTTTGCGTGGAATGTCCGAAATGCCGCACGCACTACGTGCTGGGATTCAGCCCGTACGACAACGGCGCTTTCCTCATGTCGGTCGGCGGAAGGAGCGAGGAGTACATCCTCTACTGCTCGTGCGGGCGGCCGCCCAACGTGAGCCACTGGCAGGCAGCCGACCTGCAGTTGTGCATCGTGGCAAAGAGAGCGTACGAGCGCGGCTACGGCGCGGCCGACGATATCCGGCCCGTGGCTGCGAACCGGCG